>JBDLTW010000070.1:0-4834 GCA_039805605.1 Pseudomonadota bacterium | reverse complement strand
CCAATAGTAAAATTATATTATTAATCCGTTTAATATAGGTATTAACATGAAAAATAAATTAACAATTTTTCCAGTAAAATTCTTTTGTAAGGCTACTGTAACTCTTAGTTTAGCAATGACTTTTTTAATTAGTTGTTCAGGTAGTAAATCATCTAGCGCTAATGTAGAAGCACCGCAAGAAGCTGATTTGTCAATAAATGATAGCACAGCTGTACCAATATTAAATAATATTTCTACTATGGGAGTAGTTTATATTCATAATAATGGTAATGCTAATGCTAAAAATGTACAATTTAAATCTAATTTAGTGTTACAGGACACTGAAAAGTGTACCAATATTGCAGCCCATAGCTCTTGTGTAATAAAATTCATTGCTCCAATATTAACTGAAAAGCAACAACAAGGAAGTTCAGGATTAGTTGTAACATACAATAATAATAACTCAACTAAACAAGTAACTAGTATTATGCGTTATCAATTTATTAATTCTCAGGATCCAGCTTTGGCAGGGGTTAATATTAATGCCAATGATTTAAAAGTCATTGGGAAACCAGGTGAGACCAAATATATAACTAGTTATCTCTATGCCTCGGGTAATTCTGGAACTACATATAATAATATTCACTTACAGTCAAACCGCAAAGGTTTAGTTGACGTAATTGGTGGATTTTCTGATGGAATGTCTTTAACTGCTGGTGAAGTTCGTCCTATTGAAATTGCTGTTAATATTCAACAAGATCATGAAGATATTGCTAAAATAACTCCTGAATATACATTAACTTCAGCACAACAATTTCAACAAAAAACATTTTTGTCTGGTACTACATTATTTGGTAGTAGTTTACAATTACCAATTGTTGTTAGCAGTAGTAGTAATTTAGTCCTTGGGCAACTACCTTTATTAAATATTCAAAATAAAGAATCAGCTACGGTAACGTTATATAATAATGGAAATGCAGATTTTAGTGCACCAATTAGTGTAGTAGCTAGTGGTAGTAATGCTAGTAATGTGCAAATAATTAATAATTGTAGTAGCACAACATTACAAGCTTTAGCTACCAATAATTGTAATGTGTCGTTTGTGATTAGTGGTGAATCTTCTGGTCAAGCAACAATTAATTTTACTAGTGGAGGAACGACAATTGCTTCACGTAGCTTGTATTGGTATAATCCAGATAGTACGCCAATCTTATATGTTAATAATAGTGTTGAATCATTAGATTTGATTCGTGGAGTAACTTCTCAAACCATTGTTTTTACGTTATATAATCCAAGTTTTGGTAGTTCATTTACGAATTTGACGGCAAATGTTTATAATACTAGTGGTTATGCAACTTGGACACAAGTAGCTAATAGCTGTGGAGCTAATTTAGCTCCACAAGGTAGTTGCACTATTAGTGGAACATTAACTGGTGTCAGTGATGGTTATGATGCTTATGGATATACTCAAGTACAAGTAGATGCAAAAAACGCTAACACAAGCTATAGATTTATTGGTAATCGTCTTTACTATAGACTAATCTATTCTAATGGTTTCATGAATTTATCACCAATTTCACAAACAGCTCAAACTATTAATGCCTCAGGTCTTGAATCAACAGTGTCTTATTTTACTGTAAGTAATCCATCAACTGCAAACAATATGACTATTAATAGTTTCAGTATTGAATCTGCAGTAGTTGCAATTAAACCATACTTATATATTGAATCTAGCTTATCTACTTGTAGTGCAGGATATATTGTACCGACTAATAATTCATGTGTATTTGCTGTAAAATTAGGTAGTGTACCAGTTAGTGTTTTAACTAATCAAACTGGTACGGCACAATTGAAAGTTAATTACAGCGGTGGTTCACCATCTAAGTCTAATACATTGACTGGAAGCCTTAGCTATAGTGTATTAGGTTATGGTAGTTACATTCAACTAGCTATTGAATCGAGTGGCTTTGAATCAGGAGCAAATACTTCAACGAGTAGATTATTCAGCGCTCCACGTAGTTCAGAAAACACCTTGTTAACTTTCCGTTATACTAATCCATGGAATGAGTCCTTAAATAGCTTTTATATTACTCCACCAACTACTCAAGGTGGCTTGGTGGTGTCCCCACAAGCTGATGCTTGTGCAACTAGTTCTGGTACTGCTCGTTCTTTGGCACCTAAATCTAGTTGTACCTATAGTTTAAAAGTTGATCGTAATTATAGTTGGACCAGTGATGTTAATGATATTAATCAAGCAGTTGCTAATGCGACATGGATTCCGCAAGGAGGAACTAGCATTACTGCAAATTATAGTACCATGCTTAATTATATAAGATACCAACAACCAAAATTTGTATTTGCGTATACTGGTAATTCAACGGCAACCGGAACTATTAAGATGAAGATTACTCCAACTAATAGTGAATTAAGTGAAAATTTAGATTTGGTTATGAGGGTTTCTGCTCCAGTATTTAGTGCTTCACCAGTAAGTAGTAATTCATCATTATGCACAGTTAGTAGTGATACTAGCGGTTCCGAAAGTAATACGGTTACTTGCAACTTTAAAGCAAGTACAGCAACTTCTGTAGAAATCACTTATAACACGTATAACAAAGGTAATATACAAACTAATGGTTCATCTTGGTATCCATGTTTATTCGGTTGTAACTATTCTATGCCAATTACATATACGTGGCAAAATAATAGCTATGGCTACCTTTCAGCTACTTCAGCAACTTTAAATCTTAAGTCAACTGCACATAACTACAGTTCTTTTACTACTGGTACGATAAATAAACCAAATATTAATGCTGGTATATTACCGATGCGTGCCAGACTTAGGGTTGCGTATAGTGGTAGTAGCTACAGCGTATGGTTTTCAACGATCTATGTAGTTAAAGCTTCTACTGGTCTTGCCTTATTTACTTACACTAACAAGAACGGCACTGTGGAATCTTATACTACTCCTGATTTTTACACAACTAGTAGTGAACCTAGTTCAAATGGTAATTATGTTTTTATTGCTGAAAAAAATAACAGTGGTTGCATGGTGCCTGTTTATATAAACTATGCTGCTAGTACTAAATATGTCAAAACACGTAGTAGTTGCTCCTTTACTGGTAGCGGTAATAGTGATGTACAATGGTCAGAAAATGGCTTTGATGGTACTGTTGTATGGTCAGTAGAAAGTTCAACTTCGACTGCGGTGTTATCAAGTGCTACTAGCACATCTGGTTCAGGTACAGCATATACTTATTTATCTGGATTTCCTTATAGCTCTAATTCATGGCAAGAACTTATAGTCACCTTTATGCAAACATTGGATAATCGGAATAGACCATATCAGATAATTGGCACTCAAAAAGCATTAGATGTAATTAAATATTCAGGCGGTTACTCTTATGGCAATGTGGGTATGAAATATTTAGTTAGTGTAGGTGATGATTTTTATAATGGTTATAGTTGGTTTTTAGGTTTAGCTACTACAAGAGTACCTTATTTATTTTATGGTACTTCTTCAAGTTCTGCGAGTGATGTTTCTGCTTTTTATAATACTACGTTAGCTAATGGCAATGCTTTGCCTAGCATTGGTTTTGATAGTCCTTATGCTTACATAGCTGCTTTGTATACAGTTAATGGTTCTGAAAGCTTAGCAGTAACTAAATTTAATTACACTAGTTTAACAATAGAATCAGCGGCGTTAGGTGGTATAGATAGTTTTGTTGGTTTGATATACAAAAATGCTGCGGTAGGCATTTCCCCTAAAATAGTTGTGCTAAATGGTGTTCCATATGTTGCATATATATCCAATAGTGCTGCTGGTAAAAAATCTGTTAATTTATCTGCTTGGGATGGTCGTGAATGGAAAACTCAGTCGTTTTTTGGATACGATGCGTTCCAAACTAACTTTAGTTCTAGTTACTATCTGAATTTGAATAAAAATGAATATTGTTCTAGCAATTCTGTAGATTGCCCACCAGTGATTGTTGCTAGTTCTGGAACAACAACTGGTTCTACTAATAAAAATATATATGTTGGCGCTCCACTTATTACTGATAACTAATAATTTTAGGTGAAATTAAAGTTAACCCGAGTATTGAAAAAGCTTATTGATTATATGACTAACTTGAATAAAATAAATATCTAGTAAAAGATAGGTTAGAAATAGGTAATATTAGATTGTTGCTTTAGATCTTAAGCTTTATGAACTACTAAGGGTTGTCAACAGTGTTGTAATTAATAGGTCTCAAGGAAGTCGGGTTTTAGATTTACAAAAGGTAAATTTTTTTGATTGAGAAAGTTTGATTTGTTTCAGACAACAAAAGGTAAATAATTTATCAAAGAAAAATGCTCATTTGAGCATTTTCTTTTGATGGATATATGTGGTGGCAAGATAACTGATTCAGTAAATGTTAATAAAAACTGTATTAGTCTATTTGCTAGAACAACAACAATTATTTCAAGAAAGGCAGTTCTCATCTTTGTCATAAATGGCAAAGTCTCAGAACTGGTAGCTTAGATGAATAAAACAAAATTTTTGTCGCTATCTTCATTAGTTAGCCTAGTTATTGCTTTGACTATGGTTGGCTGTGGTTCTAGTGGCACCGGAAGCTCTTCAGCTGGTGGTAATAACAGTTTGAGTAGTGGTGGCTTGGTAGCTAATTCAACTGCAGTAATTCCTGTATTAGGTAATCAAGGTACAACTACGCAGTTGTTTTTTCATAATACTAGTGATCAGGCGATTAATCAAATTAATTTTAGTTCAAGTTTAAGTTTAGATACTACGGCGTGTAAAAATATTGCACCACATGGATCATGTAGCATTAATATTACTACACCAAGTTTAACTGGTAAA
>JBDLTW010000069.1:0-2653 GCA_039805605.1 Pseudomonadota bacterium | reverse complement strand
GCCGAGCTTATGAATTAACTTATCCTAATTTAGAAGTAAAATCTAGCTTAAATGAATGTTTAATTAATGCAATTGGTGATAATCAATCGCAAACTAGTCAACGGATTAATTTAGCTTTAGTGGATAATCAATTTGAGCAGTTACAAGAGATTTTAAGCAGTCATTTTGCTAGTATTCCACATGATTGGTATCGCAATAATAAAATCGCCAATTATGAGGGATTTTATGCCTCAGTAATTTATAGTTATTTTACTGCCTTGGGTTATGATTTAGTTGCTGAGGATGCAACTAATCACGGTAGAATTGATCTCAGCATAACTATGCCCGATAAGATTTTATTGATTGAGTTTAAATTATCAACTAATGGTGATGCGATTTCGGCATTAGCTCAGATTAAAGCTAAAAATTATGCCCAAAAATTTATCCACGAGCACAAACCAATTCATGCCATCGGCATGAGTTTTGATGCTACTAATCGTAACGTTGTTGATTTAGTCAGTGAACAGTTAGTTTAAATATCCTTGATTTTTGCTATTTATTGCGGAGAAAATACCAAGGGCATTGAAGATCATATAGAACATATTTTAATCAAATAGCCTCTGCCAATAGAGGCTATTTATTAATAATTATTTATTGTTTTGAACTATTAGAGGAATAAAAAGCGTAATTGCTTGATTACCATCCATCCGTAGAATCTTTAAGGCAATGGTTTGCCCATTACGATAGTGATTAACTAAGCGAATAAACTGATCCAAACTAGTTATTGGATTATTGGCAATACCAATAATAATGTCACCTTGGCTAATCCCCGCAAATTGCGCATCATTATTAGCACTTTGAATTACTAAACCAGAGCTTAATTTTACCCCTAGTTGTTGAATTTGTTTAGGAGTTAATTGGCTTACGACAATACCTAATTTAGTAATTTCTTTATTAACACCATCAGTAGTGCTTGAGTTTTGGTTATTATCATTATTGGAGGCTGCCATAGTTGTTGCGTTTAAATTCAGCAATCGATTATTTCGCCAAATTTGTAAATTAACGGTTTTATTTGGACCAAGGTTACTTACTAATTGAGGTAACATTGCTGTATCAATTACATCTTGTCCATTAATTTTTAAAATTATATCACCTACTTGAATTCCTGCTTTAGCTGCCGCCGAGTTGGCTTCAACTTGATTAACTAAGGCGCCTTTGGATCCACTTAAACCAAATGAACTAGCTAAATCATCAGTTAGCGGTTGAATGGCAATACCTAAACGTCCATGAACCACTTTTCCTGTAGCTTTTAACTGTTCAGCAATTTTAGTAGCATAATCAATTGGGATAGAAAAGGAAATTCCCATATATCCACCGCTTTTGCTATAAATTTGTGAATTAATACCAATTACTTCACCTCGCAAGTTAATTAGTGGTCCACCTGAGTTACCAGGATTAATTGGTACATCTGATTGAATATATGGTACACTGCTATCATCGGGTAAATTTCTGGATAAAGCTGAGATTATTCCTTGAGTAATCGTATTATCTAAGCCAAATGGTGAACCAATTGCCACCACCCAATTACCAGGTTTCATTATATTAGGATTACCAAATTTTACTGTAGGTAAATTTTTGGCTTCGATTTTGATTACAGCAATATCACTAGTTAGGTCAACACCAATAATTTTAGCTTTAAACTCACGTTTATCGCTTAATTTAACCATTACGCTATCAGCATTATTTACAACATGTGCATTAGTTAAAATATAACCATTATTAGAAATGATAAATCCAGAGCCTAAACCTCGTTGTTTGTATTGGCGTTGTTGCGGTGGTAGCATACGGCGAAAGAAAAAATCAAACATTGGATCGCCACTACCAAGCATTGGCACATTTTGTTGTGGAATATTTTGAGTAACGCTAATATTTACCACTGATTTTCCTACCGTTTCATAAATAGTTGAAAAATCAGGTAAACCACTCAAGCTATTAACTGGGCTACTTGAATTATTTACAGGTGTAGCTATAGCAAGTGGACTAATTAATATTCCTGTAGCTAATAATAAAGAATAGAATTTTTTATGCATATTAATTTACCTTGTAAAATTAACAATAGACATACAAAACAGTATTTAGTATCAATTATATCACAATTTTAGCTTGATTTTTCAAATTTAATTATTATAATCAGTTTGAATTGCACAAGCTAAACAATAATTAGCATACTGCCATTGATAAATCCAACAATTATCATATAATTGCATATCGCTTAAATTCAATTGCGTGGTTAAATAATTATCATCAAAGAAACCATTGCCACGTAATTTTAATAAAGCCTCTTTTTTTGTCCAGAGTTGGGTAAAATGTAAATTATTATGAATTAACTGTTGTTCACTTGAGCTAAAAACAATTGGACTAAGTTGGGATAAGTCTTCATCTTGTTTAATGATTTCAATATCAACACCAACTTGTCCATTTTTGCTAATAGCTAAAAGCAAATATTCACCACTATGCGATATATTAAAATCGTAATTGGGATAATCTACTAAATATGGTTTTCCATGGCTGGAATACTTTATCCTTAATTTTTGGGGTTTACCTGTTAAATAATATCCTAAAAAAAACTCCTTAATCCAATGTGAAGCAAATGCCACTACTTGATCGCTATATT
>JBDLTW010000068.1:0-10048 GCA_039805605.1 Pseudomonadota bacterium | reverse complement strand
GCACAATCTTTAGCAATTGTTATGCTTGAATGTTTACCCTCTAATTGGCGCGACCATCTAATATTAATAGGAACAGTTGATTTAGCAATGTACAATTGACCATCTTTTAAGCGATAGGCTTGTAAATACTCTACACCTGTTAATATATATTTAATCTTGCTATTTATTGATATTTGATTATGTATCTTTAATAATAACGATGGTAAATACAGTTTTTTAATTTTATGTTCTGTAATAAAACTTCTAAGTTGTTCGCTATCTTTTAAAATATCATCATTGATAATAAATAATTTTAACCCCTTGATGTCCAAATGTCGTATATACTTAATGTCAAAAACATAAGTAGAATTAATTATATTTTTATTTAATAATACTCGTAATTAAATCATGAACTTCTTTTATACTAACTCATCCTTTAACAGATGATTAATAATAGAAATCGCTTCTCTTAACCAATAATAAAGCATTCCACGTGATTCAATTGAATGGGCTGCTAAATTTTTAGTGTATTATGGTGGGTTACATGAGAATTAAAGCTACCTCGTTTACCAGATACGCTAAAATCTTGACAAGGAAATCCACCTGTTACCACATCAGCAATAGGAAAATTAAATTCACCGTTTTTTGCTTTACGAACTAATTCTACTATACTGAAAAAAAGATGCTACTTTAATTGATTTCATATATTTTTCTAAAAAACAAGTCTTCTTACTTCTCCACATTTCTGACGGCAACATAGACCATGCCACGTTGCCGATAATAACTTAATTATTTATTCCTTAATTTAAGTATCTTAAAATCTGGAAAAATCAAAAATTAAATAAATTGCTTAACCACTGCCACAATCTGATCTTGGGTTGCATGATCTAAATATGGATGCATTGGTAAACTAACTACCTGTGCGGCAATTCGTTCTGAAACGCTTAGGTCTTGCCCCTGATAATTATCTAAAAAAATTGGTTGTTTATGCAATGGAATTGGATAATGTACTGCAGTAGGAATATTATTGGCTTTTAAATGATTAATTAAACCATTGCGATCCTCAACAACTAAAGTATATTGAGCATAAACTGATGTGCAATTATCCGCAATAAACGGTGTAATACAATTGCTATTAGCAAATAATTGATCATAGCGCTTAGCTACTTGTTGACGCAAAATTACTTCCTGAGGAAAAATCCGCATTTTAGCTAATAATATGGCAGCTTGTAAAGTATCTAAACGTCCATTAATCCCTAATAAAGCATGATGGTAACGTTTATCTTGACCATGTACTCTAATCCAACGTAATTTTTGTGCTAATTCATCATCGTTGGTAAAAACTGCGCCACCATCACCATAACAACCAAGCGGTTTAGAAGGGAAAAAACTTGTAGTTGCAATGGTTGATAAATTACCTGAATGTTTCCCTTGATACGTTGCACCAAAACTTTGTGCTCCATCTTCAATAATGGCTAAATTATATTTAGTTGCTAAAGCATTAATTGGATCTAAATCTGCACATTGACCATATAAGCTAACAGGAATAATTGCCTTAGTCCGTGAGGTAATTAAATTTTCTAATTTATTGGGATCTAAGTTATAAGTTTTAGGATCAATATCGGCAAATACGGGGGTTGCACCCGCTAATGCCACCATTGAAGCGGTAGCGATAAAAGTAAACGCTGGAACAATTACTTCATCACCCGCTTTAATTCCCAATGCCATCAATGCCATTAAAATAGCTTTCGTACCATCACAAACACCGATGCAATGTTTTGCTCCAGTGTATTCTGCTAGAATTTGTTCTAATTGAGGAATTTTATCCCCCATAATATATTGACCAGATTCTAAAACTTGATTAATTTCATTTTGTACATCTTGTTTAATTAACTGATATTGCTGTTTTAAGTCAATAAATTGCATATACTTTCTTTCATAATATTCTTCTAACTAAATTTTATTAAACTTTTTTCAGTGGCAAAAAAATCTAATTGTAAGTCCCATGGATCCTTAGGTAAATTATCCACTAATTGATTTGCATAGCCAATGCCACATAATACAGGGCGTGGTTTAACTGTTGCCAAAGTACTATCGTAATAACCACCACCCTGCCCTAAACGTATTCCATGGCTATCAATTGCTAATAAAGGTATTAAAATTAGGTCTATATTATACCATTGTATTTCATCAATTAGTGGATAATCTAATGGAAAAAACACTTGTGTTGAATAATTATTTATTAATGGTAAACAACGCATTAAACGATTTTCACGATAGGCTATCGGCATAAATAATTGCTTACCTAAACTTAAACAATACTCAATACATTTAGCTAAACTTAACTCACCAGCACAAGCATGATAAATTGCAATACGTTGACTTGAGGCAATTAATGGCTGTAGATTATCAACTAGTGCTTGTTGTGCCTTTTGTTGATAGTCTAATGTAATTAATTGCCGTTGCTTACGCATTATTTGACGTAATTCACTTTTATCTAACATAATTAATTACTCATTAAGCAGTTGTTGGACGTGGTTTATTACCCATAATCACCACAAAAAACAATGGTACAAAAATAATTGAAATTAATGTTGAACCTAACATACCGCCGATAATACCAGTACCTACAGAATGTTCGGCATTAGAATTTGCGCCATGAGCTAACGCCAAAGGTAAAGCACCTAGAATAAAAGCTAACGACGTCATAATAATCGGGCGAAAACGTTGTTTGGCCGCAATTATCGCTGAATCTACGGTAGACATACCATTACGCCAATGTTCAATAGCAAATTCGGTAATTAAAATTGAATTTTTCGCCGATAAACCGAGTAAGGTAATTAAACTGATCTGAAAATATAAATCATTATCTAATCCACGCATAAACAAAATCGCCCCAGCACCAAATAATGCAAACGGTATTGCCATTAAGACAACTAAAGGCAAACGCCACATTTCAAATTGACCAGCTAAAACTAAGAAAATCATCACCATACCAAAGGCAAAAGCAAAGGCTGAAGTAGCATTACTGCTATCTTGTTGATAACTCACCCCATACCAAGTATAATTATATTCCTTAGGTAAAACTTGCTGAGCCGCTTGTGCCATATCCTGCATAATTTGGCTAACTGTTACTCCATTTTTTGGTTCAACTACAATTTTAGTTGCTAAATAATCATTAAAACGTTCAATAACATCTGGAGAAGTGGTCATTGAAGTAGTTACCACGGAATTAATTGGCACCATACTTTCACTAGCATTTTTTACCCATAGATTATTTAAATCTTGTGGACTACGGCGATATTGATAATCACTCTGAATAGTTACCCAAAATAAATCACCCATGCGATAGAAATAATTAACCAAATCAGGACCAAAATTAGCCTCTAAGGTATTATAAATATCCATCACTTGTAAGCCATAAAATTTAGCTCGATCAACATCAACTAACACGCTAAAAGCTTGATTATATGGATTAAAAATATAATAACTACGCGCTACATGCGGATTTTTATTTAAAATATCCGTAATTTGATGTGCATATTTATCTAGTTTAAAATAATCACCTGTTACTTTATCTTGAATATACATTTCAATACCATTGGTATTACTTAAACCATCAATTGCAGGTTGATTATAGGCAATAAACCGAGCATCTTTATCTTGTGCACCATAAGTATTAGCTTTATCAATTAATTGGTTAACATCAGCTTTACGATCATCCCAATCAACTAAATCAGTAGTTACTGTAGCGACATTAGTTTTAATTGAACCTGCATGTAATTCATCAATGCCAATTAAACTAACGGTATTATCGACATTATGTTTATCACCAAGTAAATAACTAATATATTTATCAACGGCCTTAGTAGTACGTTCTAGAGATGAATTATTTGGTAATGTTACTTGCGTTAAGAAAAATCCTTTATCCTCATTAGGAATAAAACCAACTGGTAAATACGCATAAAGTAAACTAGTTATGACTAAAACACCACCAAATATCCCCATAAATAATTTGCGTTTAATTAATAAATAATTGACAGCAGCCAAATACCAATTAGTTAAATGATCAAAGCCTTGATTAAATTTAACAAAAAATTTATGTTTAACTTGATGTTGCGCACTATCTTTAAGAAAAATTGCACACAAAGCAGGAGTTAACGTTAAGGCAACTATTCCTGATAAAATTACTGAAATAGCAATAGTTACTGCAAACTGTTGATATAAAATTCCAGTTAAACCACCTAAAAAAGCCGATGGAATAAATGCACAGCATAGAACTAAAACAATAGCAATTAACGCACTTGCCACTTCTTCCATTGATTTAATACTGGCTTCTTTGGCACTTACCTGTTGTTGCTCCATAATCCTTTCGACATTTTCAATTACCACAATCGAATCATCAACGACAATCCCAATTGATAAAATTAAACCAAATAAGGTTAAATTATTAATACTAAAACCTAGGGCATACATACCTGCAAAAGTACCAATAACTGCAACAGGAATAGTTAAAATTGGAATTAAGGTAGCACGACCTTTTTGTAAGAATAAAAATACCACTAACACCACTAGAATACAGGCATCACGTAAGGTTTCAGCTACATTAGTTAACGCTTTATTGATAAATTTAGTATTATCAAAAGAAATTTTATAACTCATACCCTGAGGGAATTGGCGGGATAATTTATCCATGGTTGCCAAAATAGCTTTATGAACCGCTAATTGATTAGCACTTGGATCTAAATAAATTTGTAAGCCGACGGTAGAATCATGATTAAGCTTATTAATCGTATCATAACTTAACGCACCTAATTCAACTCGAGCAATATCTTTCAAGCGTACATATTGTACCCCTTGAGCACGAATAATAATGTTCTCAAACTGTTTAGGATCGCTATAATAACTTTGTCCAACTAAATTAATCGCCATTAAGTTGCGCCCATCGGTTGGTGGAGCTGCTACTTGACCAACTGCAACTTGGACATTTTGCTCATTAATAGCATTTTGTACATCATTTAAAGTTATATTTAGTTTTTGCATTTTATCTGGTTGTAACCAAATCCGCATTGAATAAGTACGCGAACCAACCATTTCAACATCACCAACACCTTTTACACGTACTAATTCCGTATATACCGCACGATAAGCATAATTGCTTAAATATACTTGATCGATTTTATCACTACCTTGCATAGACAATGACATTAATAAGTTTTGTGAGCTTTTACGCATGGTTACACCAAGATTTTGTACTACTTGCGGTAACATTGGTAAGGCACTATTTAAACGATTTAATACATCACCAATTACGGCATTTAAATCTGTACCAGTAGCAAAAGTAACAACTAAATTATAATTTCCATTACCTGACATTACTGAATTCATATAAATCATGCCATTAGCACCATTTACCTGATCCTCAATTGGTGAAGCAATAGTTTTCTGAATGGTTTCAGCATTAGCACCAGGATAACGTGCTGAAATGGTAATCGTTGGAGGTGCAATATTAGGATATTCTGCTAAGGGTAAATTAACAATAGCAACTAATCCACATAAAACAATCACAATTGAAATCACTGATGAAAATACAGGATTGTTAATAAAAAAACGTAACATTATTTAGTTCTCCGTTTCATAATCATGGTAAAAAATGCAGGGGTTAATAAAGTACCAATTAGTACTGAACCTAAAATACCACCAATAATCCCCAATCCAACTGAATGCTGAGCATTAGCTCCTGCGCCACTAGCAAAAACTAAAGGTAAAGTTCCAAAAATAAAGGTAACTGATGTCATCACAATTGGACGAAAACGTAATTTTAACGCATAAATCGCACTTTCCGCGACTTGATGACCTTCTTTAACATGTTGTAAGGCAAATTCAACTAATAGAATAATATTTTTCGCTGATAAACCCATTAAGGCTATCAAACTAATTTGAAAATAAAGATCATTAGTTTTACCACTTAATAATAAGATTGCACCCGAACCAAATAAAGCACAAGGAATACCAAGTAATACCACTAAAGGCAAACGCCACATTTCATATAAGGCTGCTAAAACCAAATAAATCATCAGCAAAGAAAAAGCAAAAGCTATTCCTGAGGTTGACTGTGATTGGCGTTGTTGATAGCTGGTTCCATACCAATCATAATCATAACCTTTAGGTAAATTGGCCATTTCTTGTTGTACTACTTGCATGACATCACCCATAGCATAACCAGGGGCTGGATTAACGGTAATTTTTGAAGCAATATAATCATTAAACCGTTGAATAACTTGTGCATCACGCCCATAACTAACTTTAACCAAACTATTAATTGGTACCATTTTGCCGTTAGCTGCGTGTACTGCCACATTATCTAAATTAGCAATACTTGCCCGATAAGGATAATCAGCTTGCATAATTACCCAAACCAAATCCTGCATAATATAAGCATAGTTAACATTATTATTGCTATAAATTGCTTGAATTGCATTATAGACATTATTTAGGTCAACCCCATAATATTTAGCTCGTTCAATTTCTGGTAAAATAGAAATTTCAGCTACATTGGTGTCTAAAGTTTGAAATGCCATACCGATTTGTTTATGCTTACGCATTGCTTGGATTAATTGTTCACAAACTTGTTGCAAACGTTGAGGATCACCAACTACTCGGTCTTCGACATAAAATTCAACTCCGCCAGTGGTACTTAAGCCACGCATCGGTGGTTGATTAAAGGCACGAACAATCATTCCTGCTGCCCCTGCCCCCAAACGATTAATTTGTTTAATAATATCATCTGCCGAACTATTTAAACCATGACGTTTATCCCAATCTTTTAAAATAATAAAAAATGAAGCGGCATAAGTTTTTTGGTTACCAGAATCAAGAAAATCAAAACCAGTGACGCTAACTACGGAGTCGATATTGGTGTTGCGGGTTAATTTTTCAATCACCTGATCCACTTTAGTTTTGGTTTGAGTTAGACCACTAGCTGAAGGTAAATTGATCGTTGCAAAAATTAAACCTTGATCTTCATTTGGTACAAAACCCATTGAGATAAATTTAAACATCGTGATGGTTGTAGCTAAAACTAATGACCAAATCAATAGAGTTAATTTAGGACGTGGAATTAGGTAACTTGCCATGCTTACATAACTATTAGTTAATTTAGCAAATAAGACATCAAACCATTCTAATAATTTAGGTTTATTTACAACTTGTTTTAAAATTAAATGACTAATTGCAGGAGTGAAGGTTAAGGCTGATAATCCAGATAAAATTACCGCACAAGCAATAGTAACCGCAAATTGACGATACATAATGCCACTTAAACCATGTAAGGCCATTACGGGAATAAATACTACGCTTAAAACTAAAACAATAGCAATAACTGCGCCAAATACCTCTTCCATAGTTAATTCAATAATTTGACGCAAACTAAGTTGTGGATTTTCTTCGCGCAAACGTTCAATATTTTCAACAATTACAATCGAATCATCAACAACAATACCGATAGCAAGAATTAAAGCAAATAAACTCAAGGTGTTTAACGAATAATCAAGTAAGTACAAACAGGCCATGGTACCAATAATTGACACAGGAATAGAACAAATTGCAATTAAACTAGCTCGCCAATTTTGTAAGAATAAGAAAATAATCAGCGCAACTAAAATAAATGCAATTTCTAAAGTCTCTACTACATTATGTACTGAAGCTTGAACGAACCGTGAATTATCCACAGTTATCCGATAATGTAAACCATAAGGAAAACGTTTAGCATCTTCAGATAATTTAGCCAAAATTTGTTGTTTTGCTTCTAATTGATTAGCTCCAGGAGTTAAAAAAACTTGCATAATAGTACATGGATAATGCTTAAATGCACCATGTTGATCACGAAAATTTACCTGAGCTATGGTGCTATAATTATTTGCTCCTAATTCAACTCGAGCAACATCACGCATCCGAATAATTTGATTATTCTGATTACGGACAACTAAATTAGCAAATTGTTCAGGTGTTGAATACATCCCTTGACCATGAATATTAAACGTCAAATAATCGGCTTGGCTATTTGGCGTGGCATTACTTCGCCCAATAATATATTCTTGATTTTGATCGTTAATAACCTTTTGCAAATCAGTTAATGAAATTCCCAATTTTTGCATTTTATTTGGATCTAACCAAATACGAATTGCATAAGCACCCGTGCCCAATACTGCAACATTACCAACCGTTGGTAACATAAGTAAATCATTTTCCACACTTCGTGAAATATAATTACTAACATACAATGGATCAATATAAGGATCAGAATAAAATGATGCAATTAATAGCATATCAGGTGAGCTTTTACGTGCTGTCACCCCCATACGCTGGACAACACTGGGTAATAATGGCATAGCCGCTTGTAAACGATTTAGCACTTCATTAATTGCATAATTAAGATCAGTACCAACTTCATAAGTAAGTTTAATCGAAATACCGCCATTTGATGAAGTTGAGGTTGCCATATACATTAAATTGGATACCCCATTAAGCTGATTTTCAATCTGAGCAGCGACAACTTTAGCCCCAGTTTCTGCATTTGCTCCTGGATAAGCGGCACTAATTGCTATTGACGGTGGTGCAATATCAGGAAATTGACTAACTGGTAAATTAAATATAGCAACAATACCACATAAAACAATAATTAATGACATTACCGTTGCTAATATAGGACGACGAATAAATAAATGTAAGCGCATAATAATAAATAAATTCATAATGATTAAATGGGAGTGATTTTATCACTTTTAACCGATTGGTGATGAAGTTATTTTAAACAGCGAGATGAATTATTACAGTTTGCAGCAAAATATTTAGCTAAATTAGCGATATGGTGGATTTTATCAATGTAAATATAATTATTTCGCTTAGCGTAGCAATGCCAAAGGATAATTTTTTCATTATTAATTTTCTTTTTTCTATTAAATGGCTTGAGTTGCAGATAATCTAAACGCATATAGTCTAAATAATTTAACTAATGAGCAAATAACCAAGCCATAAAGTATCTATTTAATGTCAATTATTTGTTTTAAGTAATTATTCTAAGGTAATTAATTTACTAGGATAAATTTTAATCAATATTTTGCTTGGCGGTGAAGTGAACTAGTTTAAGTTAGTGTTGAACTAATGAAGTTAAATATTTAGTAAAAAAGGATTTACCTGAAGTTTAAATTAGTGTATAATTCGGTCTTAGTTTAGCTCTTTTCTAATTAGTTATCTGGAAAACGCAGATCAGTAACTTACAAAGGCTTTTTACGGTCATAATTTTTGTGACAGTAAAGCGTCATGAGTTAGTATATTGATTTGATTAGGTATTTTTGCCATAAAAGAGTTAAGTATATTGTCCCGACGTAACGGGATTGCCTTGCCATATAGTGGTGTAACCATGTACCTTGAGATATTGTCCCGACGTAACGGGATTGCCACCTGTTATTTCGTGCTTATTGCATGAAATAACAAGGTAATAATAAAAAAACCTTTGCCGTAGTGGCAAAGGTTTTTTTATTATCATTATCAACTTAATTTAATTGTTCACTAACTAAGTCAACAACATTACGGTTGGTAGTATCAAAACTCATGCCAATGGCATAAATTGGTTTGTGCTCGTGGATAAATTTTTGGGCATAATTTTTATTTTTGATTTGCTCTAGTGCCGAAATCGCATCACCATTACTCGATAATTTAAACTCAATCAATAAAATCTTATCTGGCATGGTTATGCTGAGGTCAATTCTACCGTAATTAGTTGCATCTTCGGCAAGTAAATCATAACCTAAAGCAGTAAAATAACTATATACCACTGAGGCATAAAACCCTTCATATTCGGCTATTTTGTTATTGCGGTACCAATCATGCGGAATACTCGCAAAATGACTGCTTAAAATCTCTTGTAACTGCTCAAATTGATTATCAACTAAAGCTAAATTAATCCGTTGACTAGTTTGCGATTGATTATCACCAATTGCATTAATTAAACATTCATTTAAGCTAGATTTTACTTCTAAATTAGGATAAGTTAATTCATAAGCTCGGC
>JBDLTW010000067.1:0-5788 GCA_039805605.1 Pseudomonadota bacterium | reverse complement strand
ATAAGTTGGCTTTAAGTGCTTTAATGTCTGTAGATTGTCGTGTGATAGTATATTCAAGTTGTGGTTTATTATTCTTCTTCAAAAAACAAATCTTGACTTAAAGAAATTTGATGTCCACTAATTACTGAATGAATACGCGAAACAATCATTTCTAAAGCTGCTTTATTAGAGCCATGTGGAATAATAATATGTGCCGAACGTTTAGTTGGCTCAACAAATTTTTTATACATCGGACGAACAAATTTACTGTATTGTTCGATCACGCTATCTAAATTGCGTCCACGTTCGCTAATATCACGCTTTAAACGACGCATTAAGCGAATATCACCCGCCGTATCAACAAAAATACGTAATTCCATTTGTTTACATAAGTTTTCATCATATAAACCAAAAATTCCTTCAACTACAATAATTTTTGCGGGAATAACTAATTTAGTTTCCGCCTTACGGGTATGAGTGGCAAAATCGTATTGAGGCATGGCAACAGGCAAACCATTAGCTAAATCATTTAATAATTTAATCATCAGCTCCCAATCTAAAGCGGCAGGATGATCAAAATTAATGCGTTCTCGTTCTTCAGGGGATAAATGCGAACGATCTAAATAAAAATTATCTTGAATAAATACTGTAACATTTTCTTCACCTACAGCATGAACAATTTGTTCAGTTACTGTTGATTTTCCAGACCCAGAACCACCTGCTACACCAATAATAAACGGACGCATAGTTTTATACCTCATCAAAAGAAATAATTAATTCTTCATTATTAATTGCCGCTTTTACCCGTGCAACTATCATCTCTAAAGCTGCACGATTAGCTCCATGAGGAATAATAATATGTGCATTACGTTTAGTTGGTTCAATAAATTGACGGTGCATTGGGCGTACGGAATCTAAATATTGCTTAATTACCGAATCGGTACTCCGACCACGCACCACTAAATCACGCTGTAAACGCCGAATAAAACGAATATCATCTGCAGTGTCAACAAAAATCCGTAATTGCATATAGTTATATAATTGTTTTTCCAATAAGCTAAATAATCCTTCAATCACTATCACGGGGGCAGGAGTAATAGTAATAGTTTCTTCACCGCGTAAATCCTGCGTATAATCATAAGTAGGCATTTCTATAGGTAAACCATTTGCTAAATTTTCAATATGTTTAAATAATAGCTCCCAATCAAAAGCATCTGGGTGATCAAAATTGATTTTACGCCGTTGTTCATGTGATAAATGAGCTAAATTTTTATAATAATTATCTTGAACAATTATTGCAACCTGCTCATTGCCGATTGATTCAACTATATGTTCGGTTACAGTAGATTTTCCTGATCCAGAACCTCCTGCAACGCCAATAATAAAACTTGACATAATTTTTCCCTGTTAAACATTACTCACAAGGCGAGTAATAAATTTTTTAATTTAATTAATTCATCACGACATTTAGCCGCTTGTTCAAAATCTAAATTATTAGCAAAATTATACATTTGTTGCTCAATGCGTTTAATCTGTTTAGCTAAAGATTTTTCATCAATTGAAGTGGCTAAATTGGGTTCAGTCTGGATAACTGGATCGGGATAAATTCCATCTATAATATCGTTAATTGGCTTGATAATGGTTTGTGGAGTTATTCCATGCTGTTGATTATAGGCAATTTGTTTGGCACGACGGCGTGAAGTTTCACTAAGGGTAAAATTTATAGCTTCGGTAAGTTTATCAGCATAAAGAATTGCCATGCCTTGGCTATTACGAGCCGCCCGACCTATGGTCTGAATTAACGAACGGCTAGAACGTAAAAAACCTTCTTTGTCGGCGTCTAAAATAGCTACTAGACTTACTTCAGGCATATCTAAACCTTCACGTAATAAATTAACCCCAATAAGAACCTCAAAAATACCTTTACGTAAATCGCGAATAATCTCTACACGTTCCACTGTATTAATTTCAGAATGTAAATAACATGCTTTTATACCGTTTTCAGTATAATATTCAGCTAAACGTTCTGCCATTTTTTTAGTTAGCGTGGTCACTAAAACACGCTGATTAGATTGTTGACGTAATTTTATTTCCCCAAGTAGGTCATCTACTTGAGTAGCAATAGGGCGAATTTCAATTATCGGATCTAATAAACCTGTGGGTCTAACTAGTTGTTCAACCAGCTGTTGTTGATGATTTTGTTCATATTTGGCGGGAGTTGCTGAAACCATAATGGTAGCTGGTAAACGTTGTTCAAATTCACTAAATTGTAATGGTCGATTATCCAATGCTGATGGTAAACGAAAACCATAATCCACTAAATTTTGTTTACGGACGCGATCACCATTATACATAGCACCAATTTGCGGAATAGTAACATGTGATTCATCGATGAATAAAAGACTATGTTCAGGTAAATAATCAATTAAGGTTGGGGGAGGATCACCAGCATTACGTCCAGTTAGATGACGTGAATAATTTTCAATTCCTTTACAAAATCCAGTTTCTTGGAGCATTTCCAAATCAAATTCAGTCCGTTGCTTAATTCGATATGCTTCAGTAGTTTTACCATTATCCAAATAATAACGTTCACGTAACTCTAACTCTTGACTTATGCGAAGACATGCTTGATTAATTGTTTCACGTGGTGTAACATAATGCGAAGAAGGAAACAGTGTAAACCGCCCAATTTGTTGTAATACTTTACCAGTTAAAGGATCAAATAAAGTTAATTGTTCAATTTCATCATCAAACCATGTAATTCGTAAGGCTTTGTCATAATATTCAGCAGGGAAAATATCCATAGTTTCACCGCGCAAACGAAAAGTTCCTCGTTGAAATTCAACTTCATTACGTTGATATTGCATATTAACTAACTGACGAATAGCCTCGGATTGTTCTAAAGACGCACCTTGCTTTAAATGTAAAATCATTTGTCGATAAGCAGCTTCATCGCCTATTCCATAAATTGCCGAAACAGTTGCCACAATTATAACATCTTGACGCTCTAAAATATGTTTAGTTGCCGATAAACGCATTTGTTCAATATGTTCATTAATTGCCGAATCTTTTTCAATAAATAAATCTTTATGTGGTACATAAGCTTCAGGTTGATAATAATCATAATAGGAAACAAAATATTCAACCGCATTTTCAGGAAAAAAATCCCGAAATTCAGCATATAATTGGGCAGCTAAAGTTTTATTATGAACTAAAATACATGCACTACGCCCAGTTTGGGCAATAATGTTTGCCATCGTGTAGGTTTTACCGCTTCCTGTTACACCTAATAAAGTTTGAAATGCTAAACCGCTGTTAATACCTGCAATTAATTGACTAATTGCCTGTGGTTGATCACCTGCAGGATCAAATGGTTGATACAATTTAAATGGACTATTAGGATATTGAATGATTTGCATATTTTAGAACACAAAAAAAGACCGCCACAAAATTGGCGATCTTAAGATAAATGAATAATTAACGTCTATCATTACCAGATAAAGCAATAATAATTTGTAATAAGCTAGTAAATAAATTATATAGACTAACATATAAACTCAATGTTGCTGAAATATAATTAGTCTCACCACCAATAACAATTTGATTAACTTGCCATAAAATCATTAATGATGAAAAAATTACAAAAGCACCACACAACATTAATTGTAACATTGGGGTATGAAAAAACATCAATGCAATCATTGAAATAAAAATTACTACTCCGCCAATCGCTAAGAAATTAGTTAAAAAAGGCGTTTCACGTTTGATGGTAAATGCAATCAAACTCATTACCATAAACACTGCAGAAGTTAAAACTGCCGCTAATAAGATTAACTGGCTACCATTAGGAATACGTAAAGCTAATTGAAACAATGGTCCAAGCAATAATCCCATCAATGCCGTAAATGCCATTAGCCAAACTACACCTGCAAAACTATTACGATTACGTTGCACCATAAACATCAAAAAGTACATACCAGCAAATAACATTAACATACCAATTAACGGACTACCTAGCAAAAAGGCAAATGACATATTTACGCCAATTAATGCACCAATCGCAGTAGGTATCATCGATAATGCCAACAATAAATATGTATTACGCAATACCTGTTGACGTATTTCCGCAGATGGAACCGCATTAATATATTGCTGTTGATAATAATTCATGAATTTACTCCTTGTGTAAATTACCAAAAGGTTATTCTATTAAACAAAAATTTCATCATTGCTAACTAATTAGATATATTTAGTAAAGTAAAATTTTATCAATAGGCACTTGATAAAAATTAAATTAGCAACTAATTTATTATTAAGCTAACTAAGTATAACCCAAAACTTAGTGAGAGCTTATCAAGTATGAGATTGCTATTATAACATAATCAAACCTGCTTAGCAAGGTAAGCAATTAACCTAATTAAATCAATTGCTCAATTAAAATAGTATAAATCTTAGCTAACAAACTATTTAATCTAGAAAATTCATAGCATTTCTCTTAATTTATTTAATATGAATAGAAGACCTTCACCTTGCATTATGGTATTGTGATCACCTATAGTTTCATATGATCTTATATTATTAGAATAAAGGTGCCAATGGTTATCAATTGAATCTATATTTGTAGTATGATTTACATCAAGTATAGTTGCCTTAAATAATTCAATCTGAATATTGCTTTTTTGTGGATTATAATTTAATAATAATTGCATTAATTTCCATTGCGCATCAATTAAATTCGTTATAATATCCTCGCTTTCATTTAAATTAGCAAACTTAAAATGTTCCAAATACGATTTTTGTTGTCTGCGCATTGCATCTATAAAGTTTTTTTCTTGTCTAAAACTATTTGAGAAAGTTGCCCAACTATCAAGCATAAATACAAATTCGCAGTTCATACCTTTATTATTTAATTGATAAGCCATCTCATATGCAATGGTTCCTCCCATTGATGAACCACCCAAAATTAATTTACCACAAGGATTATTATTCATTATCTCCTTAACATAAATTTCAGCTAACTGTTCTAATGAAGAAACCTTTAGCAACTGCTCACCATAGATATTAATGTTTTGAATACCATAATAATTATATTTATCTGGTAATTTATTGGCTAGTTCTTTATATGAGATAATACTTCCACCAACTGCATGAATAAAGTATATATGGTCTTGCTGATTATTTTCTTTGAGTGGCACTATAATTGTATTTGGATTTAATTCTGGAGCTGAACTAATTAATTTAAAAATTAAATGAACGCTATTGTTAACAATAATATCATTTAAATCTATATTGTTAACAAGCTTTCTTATTTTTGTAATAAGTTTTACAGCCAATAGTGAATTACCACCAAGTTTGAAGAAATCATCATAAATAGATAATTCAGTTATGCCAAGAACCTCACTAAAGATTACGGCTAAATTATATTCTAGCTCTGTGTAATTATCTTCGAAAATATTTATTTTAGTTAATTCATTTGACTGAACTGGTAGTTCTTTAGTTTGTATTTTCGAATATAGATTTAGCTCATTTTTAAGTTTTAAGTTATCTTTTTCAATCCAACATTTTTGCGAATTAAATTGATAAGTTGGTAAATCAGTAACCAATTCAGCACCCAATAATATTTCATCATGATTAGTTTGAGCTAATAGATTATATTGCCAGAATAAAGCAATAATATCTTGTTTATTGTTTAACTCTTTGCTATTTGCTTGACTTAATTCTTTTAACGATGCTAATAATTGAACGGTTTGAGGTAATTTAATTCCCTTCGCTTGTTTATATTTATTGACCAATGAACATAAACCTTTAC
>JBDLTW010000066.1:0-4446 GCA_039805605.1 Pseudomonadota bacterium | reverse complement strand
TAAAATAATTCCCAATTGATTAATTTTATTTTCATCTAATAGTTGTGGATTGTTTAACTCTAATTTTATTCGCGTTAAGGCAACCAATGAACACTTTTTAAGATTAGCCTTACCACCTAAGGCCAATATAAGAGCATTTAAATCTAAATCAGCATTCAGTACAGTATGTTGATCTGTTTTAATTAATAATTCATGCCCCAAATTATTTAATGCATCACGAATACTACTAGCTACAACTTCAGCCTGTGGTCCCAAAATAACTTGTAATGAATCAGGAGCAGGAGAAACAAATCCTTTAGCACCTAATGCTTTTAACTTAATTTTGTCTGCTAATTGCGGATTTTTGACAATTAGACGTAAACGAGTTGTACATGCATCAACATTAATTAAATTATCTGCACCGCCTAACGCACTAATATACTGCAATTCAATACTATCAGTAGAATGATGTGCTAATTCAACAGCCGCTACTTCTTCAGCAGATTCACGACCAATAGTCGATAAATTAAATTTTTTAATAAAAAACACGCCTAAAATGTAATAAACTACGCCCATAACTAAACCAACAGGTAACATAGTTAACGGATTTTGCGCTAATTTATAAAATAATAGGTAATCAATTGCACCAGCAGAAAATGAAAAACCTAAACGAATATGTAAAGCATAGCTAACAGCTAAAGCAACACCAGTTAAAATAGCATGAATTAGATATAATACAGGAGCTAAAAATACAAAAGCATATTCAATTGGCTCAGTAACACCTGTTAAAAATGAAGTTAAAGCCATCGATAATAATAAACCTGCAACTGCTTTACGATTTTGTGGATATGCGGTAGTATACATTGCCAAACAAATTGCAGGTAAACCAAACATCATAATGGGGAAAAATCCAGCCATAAAATAACCAGCAGTTGGATCTCCTGCCATAAAACGAGCAATATCACCATGCACTACTACACCTTGATTATTTGTAAAATCACCTAATTGAAACCAAAACAGGCTATTAAATACATGATGTAAACCCGTAACTAAAAGTAAACGGTTAAAAAAGCCATAAAGGAATAAACCAATTTCACCAGCATTTGACATCCATGTACTAAAAATATGTAAGCCAGATTGAATTGGTGGCCAAATAAAACCTAAAACCACGCCAATTAAAACTGATAACACCCCCGTAATAATTGGTACAAAACGCTTACCACCAAAAAATGCTAAAAATTCTGGTAATTTAATATCACGGTAACGATTATACATTACCCCAGCAAGTGAACCACTAATAATTCCACCTAACACTCCAGTATCAATATCTTTATTAATACTTTTTAACATAGCAGTTAAAATTAGATAGCCTACTGCACCAGCAAGTCCAGAAGTTCCATTATTATCTTTGGCAAAACCAACGGCTACACCAATTGCAAATAAAAGTGGCAAATTAGCAAAAATAGCATTACCAGCATCGGCAACTGCCTGAATATTTAATAAATCTGCTTGACCAAAACGCAATAATAAACCAGCCACAGGTAGCATTGCAATCGGTAACATTAATGCTCGTCCGAGTGCTTGTATTGATGAAAATTTGAACGCCATCTTGGTTCTTCCCCTAGTAAAATTTAGTAAAAATTAATTAAATTGGCTTTTTAAATATTCACGTACTTCAATTACTGTTGATAAATTTAAACAATAATCAGCAACTTCTTTACATTTAGCATAATTTAAAGTACGAATAAAGGCTTTATTTTCAGGAATAGCACTTACCGTCATTGATAGATTTTTAATTCCCAAACCAATTAACACTGGAATAGCTAATTTTTCTGAAGCCATTAAACCACATACTGATAAGCTAGTACTATGTTTAGTTGCTCCTCGAGCTGTTGCCGCAATAGCCGCTAATACTGCAGGATGTAAATGATCAACTTCTTTGGCTAATTCAGTATGTTCACGATCTACTGCCATGACGTATTGAGTTAAATCATTAGTTCCAATTGACATAAAATCAACTTCTTTAGCAAATGCTTCACTTAAAAATGCAACAGATGGAACTTCAACCATAATACCTAACTCAATATTGGTAGTAATGTTTAATTCTGTTTTTAACTCTTCAAAAATTTGTCGTACTGCACGATATTCAGGAATACGTGAAATCATTGGTATCATAACTTTAATATTAGATGCATTAGTACGCAAGATGGCACGTAATTGTGTTTTAAATAATTCACGATTAGCCAGACATAAACGAACTCCACGTACTCCAAGCATCGGATTTTCTTCAGCTAATTGAGTTAAATATGGAATTTTTTTATCACCACCAGCATCTAAAGTACGAATTACAAAGCTTTTACCACCCAAAACTTGATTAATTTGACTATACTCATCTAATTGCATCTCTTCACTTGGTGCTTCAGTGCTTTCTAAAAACATGAATTCAGTTCTAAATAATCCAACACCTTCGGCACCATTTTGACTAGCTAATTTGGCTTCTTCTAAATTACCAATATTAGCTAAGCAATTAACCGTATAACCATCAGTAGTTGTAGCTGGTAAAGCTGAAGCTTGTTTAGCAATTTTTAAATCTTCATTATGTTTAACTACCAATTGTTGTGCTTCTTTGATATTCTCTGTAGTTGGTGTTGTATCTAGAATTGCAGTATTCAAAGTATCTAAAATAACCATTTTACTAGTTTCATGCAGTACGCTCTTAGCAACTCCAACCAATAACGGAATACCACGTGTACGCGCTAAAATTGCAACATGTGAGGTTACACCGCCACGCACACTAACTAAACCTTTTACTTTATCACTCAATGCGATAATCTGTGATGGCGTGAAATCTTCAGCAATTAAAATAACTTCTTCAGAATACAATTGTTGTACTTGGTTTTCAATTCCACATAAACCAGTTAAAACGCGATCTCGCACATCATGTAAATCACTCTTACGCTCTATCAATAAAGTATTTCCTGTTCGCTCTAATGCTTCACATGAATCTTCAGTTGCTTTATTCCATGCAAAAGGTGCTGATTGACCATGACTAATTAAATTTTTAGCTTTGGTTAACATTTCAGGATCAGTTAAAATCATTAAATGCGCATTTAAAATATTACGATGAGCTACTTCTTGATGACCCAATTGCTTGATTTCATTTTCTAACTCATTAATTTGCTCGGCAATTATTTTATCTAAATGATTTAATTCAGCTTCGAAGTCAGAAGCAAAGCGTTCATACTTAAATTGTAATCCAGTTTGTTGGGCTAATTTAGCAATTGCTAAACCTGTTGAAGCGACAACACCATAATATTTACCATTTTCAACCTTATTTAGTTCTTTATTATTGATTGAATTAGTTTCTGGAGCCTCGTTAACATCATCATGTAGAGCTAATAATTCACTGGTTAAGGCATCAATAATCAGTTGTGGATTATCTCCTTTAACCATAAGCTTAATCTGATCTTGATATTGTACCGATAAACTAAGTAGTGAAACTACACTTTTAATATTAGCCGATTGTTCACCTTTTAACATTAAAATTTCATGTTGTGGATACTGACGAGCAATTGCATTTAGCTTAGCCGCTGGTCTAGCATGAATACCATGAGTATTAGGAATAGTAATTAACTGAGACTCTAAGGCTACTTGATTACTTGTTTCTTTAGATGATACTACACTTTGAGTTACACCCTCAACCAACAAAATAGCTTGTTTAAGATCTGTTATATTACCATGAGGTAAAACTTTAACCGTTAGCTGTTTTTCTTCAATATCAGTAACTAACACAGGGGTAATTAACGCTACCACTTTATCAGCGATATAATCAATATCAAATTCAGTTAATTTATCCCCTGTTTTAACCCGTTGACCTTCTTTAACTAATAAATTAAAACCATTACCACCTAGGGCAACGGTTTCCAAGCCAATATGAATTAAAATATCAAAGCCATAATCCGATTGAATAGTAATAGCATGTTTAGCTCGATGAATTGATTTTATAGTCCCATCAATTGGCGCATAAAGTATATTTTCTAATGGATCAATTGCACAACCATCTCCGACCATTTTTTCAGCAAAAACAGGATCTGGAACATCTGCCAAATTAATAAAAATTCCTTTAAGTGGAGGAAATAGTTTAATCGATTGTTTATTCATGATTTCTCCTTTTATAATTTATACAAGCATAAATATATTTTCTTAATTCTTATGCTTAATAGCTTCCACAAATTATTTAATGCTAATTTAATCTTTTATTAGATGCATAATTATAGCATAACTACAAGGTAGTTGTGGGCAATTCACTACATCATTAATTAAGCTTAAAGTAGAGTAGATTGCATTAAAATAGTTACTTTGAAAAAGAATATAGCTTATTTAAATTCAACATATTCAATAACTCGGTTGCATGATTTAAAGTAGTCTGAGTAATATTAATGCCTCCTAACATCCGTGCAATTTCCT
>JBDLTW010000065.1:0-7182 GCA_039805605.1 Pseudomonadota bacterium | reverse complement strand
TGCTTGGTTTAGCAACGTAGGAGTCCTCGCCCTTTAGGGCGGGGCGGAAGTCAAACTTCGTAATAATTAATGCTTTTAGTATATTATGTTTTTCAACATTATAATAATTAAGGCTTTATATTTTTCTTTATTTCCAAAATTAGTGTTTGTAGGAGCTATGTCAATATGTTATTTCGAGATTTAACTCATCAAACTAAATTTGAAAAAATTAGCCCTGTAGTTCGGCATATAGCCTATGATATTTTAACTCCAATTTTAGCTTATACCAATCTTGGTGGAGTTAATTCGGTATTAATGGAATCAGCTTATGATGAAGGTTATGGTCAATATTCTTTCATTGGAATTAATCCATTAGCTACATTTCGTGCTGTTGGTCAAGATATTACTATTGATTATGATAATCATAGGGAACAACATCTCGCTGACCCATATATTTTATTAGCTGAATTTAGTCAAGGTCGCAAGGTATTTGGTTTTATTAGTTATGATGGAGTAAGATTAAAAGAACAAATTCCAGATCGTCATCCACCTAAAGATATTCCTGATTTCTTTTTTCGGCTGTACAAAACAGTTATTTGTTTCGATCATCAACAGCAACAACTATCAATTAGCCATGAAGGTAGTCAAGAGGACTTAGATTTAATTGAACAAAAATTATTTACTAATCTATATTTAGCTCCCGTAGCTACAGATATTAAGTGTGAGTTTACTCCCGATATTAGTGATGAGGAATTTGCAACAAAGGTTCGTCAAGCACAACATTATATTCGTCAAGGCGATATTTTTCAAGTCGTATTATCGCGTACCTTCAGTGCTCAAGTCAATAATTTATCTCCATTTGCCTTATATCGAGCTTTGCGCCGATTAAACCCAACACCATATTTATATTTATTTGAAGAAGATGATTTTGCCATAGCAGGAGCATCACCTGAACTATTGGTTGGGGTAAAAAATGGTGTAATAGAAACCGTGCCAATTGCAGGAACTTGTAAAAAGGGTGACGATATAAACCAATTATTAGCAGATCCTAAAGAGACTTCTGAACATATTATGTTGGTTGATTTAGCTCGCAACGATATTGGTGCAGTAGCTCAAATTGGTAGTGTACAAGTTCCTAAATTTAAGCATATTAAAACCTATTCTCATCTTAGTCATATTGTATCACAAGTAATAGGTAAATTAGCTCCAGAATATAATCAATTTTCGGCTTTAAAATCAGTTTTGCCAGCAGGAACTTTATCTGGTGCACCTAAAATTCGGGCAATGGAAATAATTGATGAGTTAGAAAATTCACGGCGTGGTTTATATGGTGGTGCTGTAGTATGTTTAGATGAAGATGGTAATATGACATCTGCAATTGCCCTCCGAACTTTATTTATTCAAAATAAACGCATAGAATTGCGTACAGGTGCTGGAATTGTCTATGATTCAATTCCAGAAAAAGAAGTAGCAGAAACATATCTTAAAGCACTTGGTTCAATTGCAAGTATTGAGTTAGCATTGGCAGGTAAATTATGATTTTATTAATTGATAATTATGATAGTTTTACGTATAACTTATATCAATCTTTGGCGATGGCAGGAGCCAAAGTACTAATTGTTCGTAATGATAAAATAACTATACAAGCCATTGAGAAATTAACCAACTTAACAGGCATAGTATTATCCCCTGGACCAGGTCATCCAAACCAAGCAGGTATTTGTATTGAAGTAATTCGCCAATTGGGAACTAAGTTACCTATTTTAGGTGTATGTTTAGGTCATCAGGCAATAGGTGTTGCATTTGGTGGAGTGGTAGATTTAGCTCCTGAAGTTTGTCATGGGAAGGCAAGTATAGTTAATCATCAGCAAAGCAAATTATTTTATCAAGTTGCCAATAATTGTGCAGTTGCGCGCTATCATTCTTTGGTTATTTGTCAGGAAAATTTTCCTCAAGAATTACAAATAGATGCTTCTACTAATGATGGTATAATTATGGCAGTTAGTCATCGCCAATTACCAATTTATGGAGTACAATTTCATCCTGAGTCAATTTTAACTCCAGATGGTCAGCAAATTATTAATAATTTTGTAGGAATATGTAATGCTAAATAAATATATAACAAAATTGCTTAATCAAAATAATTTAACTGTGACAGATAGTTATTTAGCTGCTAAAGCTTTATTTCAAGAAAATGACGAAGCCTTAATTGCCAGTTTTTTAATGTTATTACACGCTAAAGGTGAAACCAGTGATGAATTATTAGGCTTCCATCAAGCCTTAAGTGAAAATTGTACAAAGCTCAATTTAAATTTATCATTTGTTGATATAGTTGGTAGTGGTGGTGACAATGCAGGAACCGTAAATATTTCTACTGGTGCAGGATTACTATTAGCAGCTTGTGATGTTCCTGTAGTAAAACATGGTAATCGTGCGGTTTCTTCAAAATGTGGATCAGCTGATGTTTTAGCTGAATTAGGGTTTAATCTTAATTTGAGTGAGGCGCAATTGCTTGAGCAATTACAACAAAAAAAATTTGCATTTTGCTTTGCGCCACATTATTACCCACATTTAGTTAAATTCGCTTCTTTACGTAAACGTTTACCCTGTGCGACGATTTTTAATTTATTAGGACCATTATTAAATCCTGCTGGTCGCGATCATTTACTCTTAGGCGTTTATCACCCTCGCTATGTTGATATTCTAGCTGAAACACTTTTTAAATTAGGCACAAGCAAATCATTAGTTTTTCATGGTAATGGTTTAGATGAGTTAAGTTGTTTAGGTAATATTGATGCTAAATTAGTTACTCGTGAAGGTATAACTAATTATACTATTAATTTGGATCAATTAGGCTTAGCTAAAACTTCATTGGATAGTTTAGCTGGTGGTGATAGTTTATACAACTCTCAACTATTAACACGCACTTTAAATGGTCAAGCTACTAGCATAAGTGATAGTTTAGCTTTAAATGCAGGTGCTGGTTTGTTTATTTATGGAAAATGTGCGACTTTATTAGAAGGAGTTGAACTAGCTCAACAACGCTTAATTCAAGGAAATAATTTAACTTTGCATAAACTACAACAAATAGTTCTACGCAAATATCAATTTCCTTTAAAACGTAAAAGTATGCAAAAAGCATTATTGGCAAAAGATTTTGCGGTAATTAGTGAAATTAAACGTGCATCACCGTCTGCTGGAGTAATTGCTGAAATTAGTGATCCCGTAAGTCGTGCTCAACAATATGTAAACTTAGGTGCAACAGCCATTTCGGTGCTTACCGATGAAGGTTTTCAAGGTTCTATGGCAGATTTACGTCAAGTTAGTCAAGCTTTAGCTCATACTAATATACCTGTTTTATGCAAAGATTTTATGTTAACCCCTCCACAAATTGCCGAAGCAGCGGCTAATGGTGCGGATGTGGTTTTATTAATTGTGCAGGTATTAAAGCAACGCACCTTAGCAATGGCTGAATTTGCACATAGTTTTGGTTTAGAGGTTTTAGTTGAAGTGCATAATGCTAGTGAGTTGGATTATGCTTTAGCAGCAGGAGCGGATATAATCGGAGTTAATCAACGTGATTTAACTGATTTTTCCATGCATCCACAACAATTTAAAGCTTTAATTGATTTAATTCCACCACATCAGGTAAAAGTAGCTGAATCAGGAATTAAAACTCGGGAACAAGCTTTGTCAGTTTTGGCATTGGGGTATGATGGAGTATTGGTTGGTGAAGCATTATCGCGGTTAGCTAATCCAGCAGAATTTTTTGGACTGGAAGGATAGAAATGTTAATAAAAATTTGCGGAATTACTTCGGTTGAGATGGCTCGTAAAGTAGCCGCTAGTGGTGTAGATTTTATTGGTCTATTATTTACCTCTAAATCGCCACGACAAATTGATTTATCTATGGGTAAAGCAATAATTGAGGCGATAAGACCTTACCCAACTAAAGCAGTTGGCGTATTTTTTGATGAAACAATTGAGCAAATTTTGGCGATTGAACAACAATTGGATTTGGATTATTTACAGTTACATAGTGATTTAGCACGGTCTGGGCTTAGCCAACTAAGATATAAACCATTAATTTATGTTGCAACTAATGCCGAATTACCTCAAGAATTAGACCCAAGTCAAGATTTTATTTTATATGAAAATATTCTTCCACCAAGCAATAGTCAATTCCGTTATTTTATTGCTGGTGGGATTAATCAGGAAAATGTTAAACAAAGAATTAATCAAACTAACCCTAATGGAGTTGACTTGTCTTCAGGTGTTGAGATAATTCGTGGACAAAAAGATTATAATAAAATTCGTCAATTTTTACAAGTTGTTCGTCCATATTATTATGGTGCGTATGGTGGTATGTATGTACCCGAATTACTAGTTGAGCCATTACATAGTTTAGCTACAGCATATCAGGAGATTGGTTTAAGTCTAGAGTTTCAAAATGAACTAGTCAATATCTTAAATAATTATGTAGGTCGTCCAACTGCATTAACTAAAGTTAGTAATTTTGCTAAGGCTTTAGGTTTACAAGAAATTTACTTAAAGCGCGAAGATTTAACTCATACTGGTGCGCATAAAATTAATAATGCATTAGGGCAATGCTTATTGGCTAAAAAAATGGGTAAAACAAGAATAATTGCCGAAACTGGTGCAGGTCAACATGGCGTTGCTACTGCAACAGCTTGTGCTATGCTTGGCTTAGAATGTCAAATTTATATGGGACAAGTTGATATAGAGCGTCAAGCACCAAATGTTAGTAAAATGCGTTTATTGGGTGCTAAAGTGATTGCAGTTTCATCAGGAAGTGCAACTTTAAAAGATGCAGTTAATGAAGCTTTACGTGATTGGGCGGCTAGTTATGAAAATACTCATTATTGCTTAGGAACGGCATTAGGTCCATATCCTTTTCCACAAATATGTGCTAATTTTCAAGCAATCATTGGTCAAGAAGCGCAGCAACAGTTTCTAGCACAAACAGGTGGTTTACCAGATGTAGTGGTTGCATGTGTCGGTGGTGGTTCAAATGCAATTGGTATTTTTCAGGGGTTTTTAGAACATGAAAGTGTTAAATTAATTGGTGTTGAAGCTGGTGGAAATAGTAGCGAATTAGGACAAAATGCAGCTAGATTTCAGGCTGGTCGAGTTGGTGTGTTACATGGTAATCGTACCTATGTATTACAAACTGCAACTGGTCAAATTGCTGAAACTCACTCGATTTCTGCAGGATTGGATTATGCGGCTGTTGGTCCACAACATGCTGATTTATTTGCTACAAATCGAGCTAGTTATGTTAGTGTTCTAGATCACCAAGCTTTAGCAGCATTTGAATTATTAGCCAAAAGCGAAGGAATTATTCCTGCTTTGGAATCATCACATGCCTTAGCTTATATTATGCAAATTGCCGATAAATTACCTAAAGAAAGTAAAATTTTAATTAATTTATCTGGGCGTGGAGATAAAGATTTACCAAGTTTATTAGCCAAAGGATTAATACATGTCACGAATTAAACAAGCATTTGCTCATAAAGCTAAAATAGCCTATTTAACCGCTGGAGATGGTGGTGCAAAAGCTAGTCTTGATTATTTTTTAGCATTGATCGAAGGTGGAACTACTTTATTAGAAGTTGGTATCCCTTATTCTGATCCAATTGCAGATGGTGCAGTTATTCAACAAGCGATGCAACGATCTTTAAGTCGTGCTACAGATATTAGTCATAGTTTACAAATTATTGCCCAAATTCGTCAAGTTAGCGAAGTAGCAATTATTGCATTTACTTACTATAATCCAGTTCAAGCCGATTTAGTTGGATTTTTGCGTCAATTAAAGAACGCTGGTGCAGATGGGGTATTAATTGTTGATTTACCTTACGAAGAGGCTGAACAATATTATTTTTACTGTAAGCAATTAGATTTAGCATCTATTTGTGTTATTGCACCATCAACACCAGCGCAACGAATGCGTAAATTATTAGCTAATGTAACAAGTGGTTTTATATATTATGCTTGTCGTAAAGGAACCACGGGAGCAAGAAATGATTTACCTATCGATTTAGCCGATCAAGTTATGCAAATTCGTCAGTTTAGTCAATTGCCAATTGCTGTTGGTTTTGGTATAGCTAATGCTCAAATGGTTGAACAGATTTTAGATATTGCTGATGGATGCGTGGTTGGCTCTTATTTAGTTCAACAAGTTGCTAATCAAGTTAGTCCAACGCAATTAACAAAAGTTGTGCATCATTTGTGGGGTGAATAGTTGTTACATGCTGTTAATTTATTAGATAGAGCCATCATTATTTGACAGCTCTATTATATACTAAAATTTTGGGGGAAGTAAGTTTAATTTAATTTAAATTAAAATATAATTTATTATAATGAGTTGCATTATCAGTAGTATCAATTGTATCATCTAATTTAACACTACAATCATTAAGCAGATTCTTATCGCAGTATGTTATATCATATTTACTAATATATGCAACCTTTGGGGTTCCTTTATCATTATAAGTATCTGGCGAAGTTGTTACAGTAACTTTTACAGTAGCCACATGAGCATAATACTCGGTACTATTATAATCATACACATTTACGTTGTATACACATTCATCACTATATTTAGTTACATCTATATTATCATGATAAGAATTACCAGGATCAACATCGAATAAACTAGCATCCACACTATCATGACAATGGCTATCTGTGCTAACACTTTTCCATTGTGCATATAGAGGGTAGGTTGTGTTATTTGTAACATATACATTTGCAGAGTCATATGCAAATGCTAAACTAGAACAAGACATTAAAGCTACTAATATTAATTTTTTCATTGTAAATACCTTAAAATTTGACCAATTGAGTTATGCACACTTCTAAAAGAAAATATTTTAGAGTTTACTAACTCAAACTTATGAAAGATTCATAATAAGTATATAATCCAATAAACTCTGAACGATTTATTGGTCGGGGCGGTGGGATTAGAACTCACGACCCCTTGATCCCAAATCAAGTGCGCTAACCAGGCTGCGCTACGCCCCGACTAATGTCAGCTTTTGCTTTCAAGAACGTTATTATAGCGATGTTTACGTTAGTTTGTCAACTATTTTTGTAAATATTCTTTAGTTTGCATTTCTTCTAAGCGACTTAATGTGCGTTGAAACTCATTAATAAAATCTCCTTCAAGATAAATATTTTCAAG
>JBDLTW010000064.1:0-2616 GCA_039805605.1 Pseudomonadota bacterium | reverse complement strand
GCTTAGAATTTTAATCAGCTTAATTGTTTTAGTTACTACAGGTTGCTCTGGAGTAAATTTTAGTGAATGGCATTTCCCTTATATGTATACTGTACAACAAGGTAATTATATTACCCAAACGCAAATTGAGCAATTGCACTTAGGTATGTCGAAAGAGCAAGTAACGTTTGTCTTAGGTAATCCAGTGTCACAATTTATGTTTGATCTTAATCAGTGGCAATATGTCTACCAAATTTATGCAAATGATAAGCTAAAGAACAGCTATATAGTAAATTTAAATTTTAATCAACAACAGCAGTTAATTAAAATTGAATCTAATGGACAACTTTTTACTAAATAAATAAGGAGTATTTCGTGCTAACTATTGCAATTAATGGAATTACTGGACGTATGGGGCAACAAATTTGTCATCAGATTAAACAACATTCTAATTTGTATCGCTTAAGTTCGGTACATGATATTCAAGCATCCAGCTCTGATTATGTAATCAATAATTTAACTGCTCAATTAGCCGAGGTGGTGATTGACTTTTCAACACCATTAGCCAGTTTAGCGATCCTCAAACGTTGTGTTGAATTAAAATTACCTTTAGTTATCGGTACTACTGGATTTACTCAAGAGCAGATGGAACAAATCCATCAAGCAGCCAAGGTAATTCCTCTACTCTTTTCACCGAATATGAGCTTGTCGGTGACAGTACTAAGTAAAATTTGTCACCTAGTTGCTAAAAGTTTACCTCATGCAGAGGTAGAAATTATTGAAAGTCATCACCGCTATAAAAAAGATGCACCTTCAGGTACTGCATTACGTTTAGGGGAGTCGGTTGCGAGTGCGCGAGGTGTTGATTTAGCTAAGGTTGCTAGTTGGTCACGGGATCGAGTTAGTGAAGATATTCGCCCCAGTGAACAAATTGGTTTTTCTGTGGTTCGTGGTGGTGATATTGTTGGGCGTCATCAAGTTGAATTTATTCTAGATGGTGAAATTTTAAGTTTAAATAGTGATATTACCAATCGAGCAAGTTTTGCTCAAGGTGCATTACAGGCTTCATTATTTTTAATTCAACAATCAGTTGGATTATATAATATGGAAGATGTCTTACAACTACATTTATAATTGGGAGTTAATTCAATGAAACATAGTTACGATGCTATTGTTTTAGGTAGTGGTTTGGCTGGTTTATCAGTAGCATTACGTTTAGCTGATGGTGGACGACAAGTTGCTTTAATTAGTAAACGTGAGTTAAAAGAGTGTAATTCGTTTTATGCTCAAGGTGGAATTGCTGCGGTAATTAATCAACAAGATTCATTTAGTAGTCATATTCAAGATACTTTGATTGCTGGTGCTGGATTATGTAAAGAACAAAGTGTAAAGTTTATTGTTGAAAATGCACCAGAACAAATTGATTGGCTAATTAATATTGGTGTAGAATTTACTAAAGAAAATGAACAATTGCATTTGACTCGCGAAGGTGGTCATAGCGCAAGGCGAGTATTACATGTTGCTGATGCTACGGGAGCTGCTATTATTCAAGCATTAATTAGCAAAGTTACAAATAATCCTAATATTAAAATTTATGAACAATTTATTGGTATTGATTTAATCTTAAGCGAAGACAATAGTTGTCAGGGTTTGTATGTTTTAGATAGTAGTAGTGGAGTCACCCATACTTTTTGTGCACCTAATGTTATTTTAGCTACAGGTGGTGCAGGTAAGGCATATTTATATACAACCAATCCTGATGTAGCAACTGGTGATGGTATTGCAATGGCTTATCGTAGCGGAGCCAAAGTAGCTAATTTAGAATTTATTCAATTTCATCCGACTTGTTTATACCATGAAAAAGCTAAATCATTTCTTATTTCTGAAGCAGTCCGTGGTGAAGGTGGTATTTTACAATTAGCTGATGGACAACGTTTTATGCATAATCATGATCAACGTTTAGAATTAGCTCCTCGTGATGTTGTAGCACGAGCAATTGATTTTGAAATGAAAAAACATGGTTTAGATTCAGTATTTTTAGATATTTCGCATCAACCAAAAGAGTTTATTTTAGAACATTTCCCGAATATTTATGCAAAATGCTTGTCATTAGGTATCGATATTAGTTATGAACCAATTCCTGTAGTTCCTGCCGCTCATTATACTTGTGGTGGGATTGTCACCGATTTAGTTGGACGAACAGGAATTGAGGGTTTATATGCAGTTGGTGAATGTGCCCATACTGGATTACATGGTGCTAATCGTTTAGCAAGTAATTCACTTTTAGAGTGTTTAGTTATTGGTAATTCACTAGTTGAGGATATCATTAAGCATAGTTCTCGCCAAGTAAATACCCAATTACCGCTTTGGGATGAAACATTAGTTACTAATCCTGATGAAGAAATTGTAATTGCTCATAATTGGGATGAGCTACGTCGTTTAATGTGGGATTATGTTGGAATTGTACGGAGTGATAAACGTTTAGCTCGGGCATTACGTCGAGTTAGTTTATTACGTGAAGAAATTGATGAATATTATGCCAGTTATAAAATTACTGCTGATGTAATTGAATTACGTAATTTAATTCTGGTTGCTGAATTAATTATTCGTTGTGCTCAAATGCGTAAAGAAAGTCGT
>JBDLTW010000063.1:0-3759 GCA_039805605.1 Pseudomonadota bacterium | reverse complement strand
CTTCTGACATCTCTAGAATATCGGCATCAGTCATTAAATCAGGATTTAATTTAGGCATAATTACCCCCTTAAAAATATATTTATCAATAAACTTACTTAATCCCCATAATAAATATAATTTATAGTCTATTTAAATGATAGTAAATTGGCTATTCAAATTATAAGAGTTGCGTAGTATAGCATATTTTTGCTAAATAGTGAATAACTAGCTATAAAATTATTAAAATTTTTATTAAAAAATTCAAATTTATGGACAAATTAATAAATTTTTGTGATTTTGTTGAAAAATTAAATTCGAATTAAAGCAGTAAGTTAGTTTAAATACTAGAGATTATATTTAAAATTATTAATATTTTTATTTGACAGCAATTTATTGTTTCCGCTATAATACTGTTCTCTAAGCAAAAGCTTAACGGCTTGGAGAAATGGCCGAGAGGTCGAAGGCACTCCCCTGCTAAGGGAGCATGCGAGCTAAAACTCGCATCGAGGGTTCGAATCCCTCTTTCTCCGCCATAACAATTTAATAGTAATGCATCCGTAGCTCAGCTGGATAGAGTACTTGGCTACGAACCAAGGGGTCAGGAGTTCGAATCTCTTCGGATGCGCCACTCATTAAATTAGCAATAGTTGTTTGTCCCTATCGTCTAGAGGCCTAGGACATCGCCCTTTCACGGCGGTAACAGGGGTTCGAATCCCCTTAGGGACGCCAAACAATATAAAACTGTGGAGCGGTAGCTCAGCCGGTAGAGCAGCGGACTTTTAATCCGTTGGTCATGAGTTCGAATCTCATCCGCTCCACCAATTCTTAAGTTTCCAGAAGTATGTCACTATGAAATTTAAGCTATTCGTTGTCTTTAGTTGTAGTATATTTAATATTTATGCATATAATCAAAGCGATTTATTAAATGCTCAGTATTCTTATCAAGCTAGTTCAGAAAATCTAACTAAGGCTAAACAAGCAAAAACTGATGCTGTAGATAAATTAAATAATGCACAAAAAAATTTACAACAAAAGCAACAAGCATTGAAAGATGCGCAACAACAGCTTAGCCAAGCTAAGTCAGATTACAATATAGCAGAGTCAACACTAGTTAACGCTAATCAACAGTTCGATCAAGCCAATAATAAGCTTAATCAAATTTGGAACAGTGTTAATAGTCAAAACTAATACTACTATGTCCCTATCGTCTAGAGGCCTAGGACATCGCCCTTTCACGGCGGTAACAGGGGTTCGAATCCCCTTAGGGACGCCATCACATCATTACAATTTACATTAATGGAGCGGTAGCTCAGCCGGTAGAGCAGCGGACTTTTAATCCGTTGGTCATGAGTTCGAATCTCATCCGCTCCACCATTATTGTTTCATCTACATTTTTCAAACAAAAGTTTTATTTAATGCAATTGTCAATAACAAATATCATATTTATATATCGTATAATATAAATTTAAACTATATTGAGATATTGAGGACAAATGCGCATATCAATTATAAGAAATTTTGCTTGTACTGTTGCTATACATAGTGATTTCATAGTGTGTTAGCCATATTCAATTAAGATTATAGTTTATAGAAATTAGCGAGATTACAAAAACGATTAAGCAAAAAACTTAAATGAAGTAACAAGGCAAAAGAAGCAAGGCTTAAAGTTGCACGATTACATAATAAAATATCAGATAGTCGCAAAGATTTTTTGCATAAATTGTCAACAAAACTAATCAACGAAAACTAAGTTATTAGTCTTGAGGATTTAAACGTTGCGGGTATGCTTCGTAACCGTAAACTATCTAAAGCAATATCCGATGCTAGTTGGAGTGAATTTACACGTCAATTAGAGTATAAAGCCAATTGGTCTGGTCGAACTATAGCCAAAATATCTCCTTGGTATCCAAGCATTCAGATCTGTTCTAATTGTGGAGCAGTAACAGGTAAAAAACCGTTGCATATTAGAAAATGGACTTGTGATTGTTCAACACATGACCGTGATATAAATGTAGCCATAAATATACATACCGCGTACTAGCGGGAATTAACGCCAATGGAGTTTCCTCTACTGTGGGAATATAGTAATACAATCAACTAGATATGGAACGTTTAGCTAGGAATCCTCGCCATTTAGGGCAATGGTAGTTTATTTATTGACTATATACCTCTTCTGTCATAGAAGAGGTATAGTTTTTTAATAACTAATGATCAATTAATTGTTGCAAACTTTGAAGGTTAGCTTCGATTTCATAAAATTGGCTAGGTCGTTCTAATAATTGAGCTAATTGAGGCATAATTGTTAGAGTTTCTCCTAAAATTGGCTCTAAAATAGTTTCAAATTTACATGGAGCTGCTGTAGCTACAATAATCCATGAATTGCCATCATTAGCCAATTGTTGTCTGGCAATGTAGGCTGTAGCAGTGTGTGGACAAATAATATAGTTAAATTGTTGATGAACCTGCTTAATTGCCTGACGAATTTGTGTATCATCACTACTAAAGACTGGAATATTTTTAGTGAAATTTTCCCAAGATTGATATAGATGAATAAGTCGTTCAAAATTACTAGGGTTACCAACATCCATTGCATTAGCAATAGTCGCTATACTTGGGCGAGGTTTAAATTCACCATCTGTGAAGTAATCAACTAAAGTACGATTAGCATTAGTTGCTAAAGCAATTCTATCAATTGGAAAGCCCATTTGTTTAGCCCAAACGGCGGCAGTCGAATTACCAACATTGCCTGTTGGGATAATAAAATTTACCTTAGTCTTATATTGCAAATAATATTGCCAACTGATATACGCATAATAGGTTAATTGCGGTAGTAAGCGTGCAATATTAATACTATTAGCACTACTTAAGTGGCTATGTGTTGTCCACCAATTATCACTAAATGCTTGTTTAACAATTTTTTGACAATCATCAAAACTACCACGCACTGCTACAGCAGTAACATTATCACCCCAACAAGTAATTTGTTGCTGTTGTCGTGCGGAAATTTGTCCTTTGGGAAACATAACAATGACATTTAGATTATTTTGTTGATAAAAAGCACTTGCAACTGCTGAACCAGTGTCTCCAGAGGTTGCCACCATAATAGTAGTCTTACTCGTAGCTAGTCGGCTCATACATTCAGCTAAGAAGCGTGCACCAACATCTTTAAAAGATAAGGTTGGACCATGAAATAGTTCTAAAACATGAGTATTAGCATTTAATTGCTGTAGCGGTAGTGGAAAATTTAGCGCAGCTTGACAAATTTCTTCTAATTGATTGGCTAATTGATCACCAACAAAATAAGGCGCTAAAATTTTACTAGCAAAACTAGCATAACTTAAATTTGGATTTAACTGAGAAAAATCTATTTGGGGAAAATATTGTGGTACAAATAATCCGCCATCTTCTGCCAAACCTTGCAAAATAGCCTGACTAACGCTTTTTTGGTTATTGATATCACGAGTACTATAAAATTTCATCATAAGGTATTCCAATTTAGTTAAAATTAGTACATAAGTTAGATAATTTTACTGGATCAAAACCAGGTAAATCTTTAAATAGACTTTGTTGTTTAACAATATAGTTATAAGCATCTATGGCATAAGTACTAGCATTAGTTGCATCTAAATTATCATACACATTGTGTAAGTTACGTAAGCGATCAGCCCAATAAAACTCTAAATATGGTGTAGTGTTATCAGTATCAATTAAAACATGTTTTTTATTACAGTTTGAATCTTCAATTAGCTTAATTAAACTGCGATAATTATCATTGCCTA
>JBDLTW010000062.1:0-4962 GCA_039805605.1 Pseudomonadota bacterium | reverse complement strand
AACTAACTGTGTTAAAACTTTTTGTTTTACTTCATTAACTTTAGCATAACGATCTTGTTTTTGTCGGATATTATAAGCTGCGACTAATTCTTCATAAGCAATTTCTTTAATTGCATTCATTAATTGTTCATCTTTAACTGGTGCTGTCCATTCAAAAACTACTGGATTAACCTCTGCAGCAAATTCATTAATTGCATTAATTACTACTTGTAAACTTTCATGACCAAAAACTATACCAGCCAACATTAAGTCTTCTGCTAATTCTTTTGCCTCAGATTCAACCATCAACACCGCAGCTTGTGTCCCAGCTACTACTAAATCTAAACTTGACTCTTCTAAAGCTTCTTTGCTTGGGTTTAATACAAACTGATCATTAATATAACCAACTCGCGCAGCCCCAATTGGACCTTTAAATGGTACACCAGATAAAGTTAAAGCCACCGAAGCACCAATAATTGCAACAATATCTGAACTAACATTTGGATCTAAAGATAGTACTTGAGCAACCACTTGAATTTCATTGTAAAAGCCATCTGGAAATAATGGGCGAATTGGGCGATCAATTAGACGAGAGACTAAAATTTCATGATCTGCTGGACGTCCATCACGTTTAAGAAAACCACCTGGAATTTTACCTACTGCATAAGATTTTTCAAAATAGTCAACTGTTAATGGGAAAAAATCTTGTCCTTCACGTACTTCTTTAGCAACCACTGCTGTTACTAAAACTACAGTCTCACCAACAGTTACTAAGACACTGGCATTGGCTTGACGAGCTAACATGCCTGTTTCTAGTGTGACCGTATGTGCTCCATATTGAAAAGACTTAACTATTTTATTAAACATTAAATAATCCTTATAAATGGTTGCCACTATATCTAAAGAAGCTATTTAATCGGCTCTAAATAAAAAGACAATTAAATAGCTCCTTGACCAATTTAGCTAATGACAACTAAAATTAAACTTTAACTAAGCTCAAATAAATAATTTTGAGGTACTAAGTATAGCACAAATAATTACTAGCGTGTAATTGTCATCAAATTAATCTAACTCACCCCCCACGCTAAGACGTGAGGCTAATTGACATAGCCACAATAACTTGTGGTTTACCGATACTAATTAATCTATCTTGAATATTTGCTAGGTTTTATCTGGCTTTAGATTTTTTATGAACTATCAATTTGATATTTTACTATCATTAACGACAATTGTTTACGCAATCTCTTAGTTTTATTTTTTAACGCTCATAATTATACCTTAAATAATCATCATGATACTATATGCACTGCACTAACGATTACTTGATTGATACTCGGGAACCAACTCCTCTAATAACAACATAGCTTGGTGAACTTCACCACTACGAATACAATCATTTAATAACTCTAGTTTAGGTTTTAAACTATCCAAAGGTAAATATTTTTCATTAGCTTTCATAATCCGTTCATGCTCGGTTGAACTTGGATTATCGCCAATTAATAACTCTTCATAAAGTTTTTCTCCAGGACGTAATCCAGTATATTTTATTTCAATATCACCATGAGGATTATCTAAATCACGCACCGTAAAACCACTTAAATAAATCATCTTACGCGCTAAATCAGTAATTTTTACTGGATCTCCCATGTCTAAAACAAAAACTTCACCACCACTTGCCATATTACCAGCTTGGATAACTAATTCCACCGCCTCAGGAATAGTCATAAAATAACGAATAATATCTGGATGAGTAACTGTAATAGGACCACCAACATTAATTTGCCGTTTAAATAATGGCACTACAGAACCAGAAGAACCCAAGACATTACCAAATCTAACCATATTAAAAATCGTATGACCAGAGATTGCCGCATGTGCTTGCATAACTAATTCAGCCAGTCGTTTAGAAGCTCCCATAACATTAGTTGGACGTACCGCTTTATCGGTTGAAATCAAAACCATATTATCAACTTTAGCCAATAAGGCAGCTCGAGCAACAACATAGGTTCCCCAAGCATTATTTTCTATACCTGCCAATGGATTAGCCTCAACCATAGGTACATGTTTATATGCAGCTGCATGATAAATGGTTTGAATTTTCTCTTGACTAAGAATATTTTCAATTAATTTACTATTCGTAACACTACCTAAAATCAAGCGCAATGACAAATAACCAAAACAACTACGTAATTCCTGCTCAATAGTATATAAAGCGAATTCTGAAGAATCCATAATTATCATTCGTTTAGGCTTCAAATTAGCAATTTGACGGCATAATTCGCTACCAATTGAACCTCCCGCGCCTGTAACTAAAATAGTTTTGTTGACAATATTTTTAGTTAATAAATGCTGTTGTGCTGGAACTGGCGTTCGACCTAATAAATCTCCAATATCAACATCTTTAATATCTGATACTTTAACTTCACCACTAATAATTGAAGCAATACCTGGCAATGTTTTGACATATAAGCCCATTTTTTCAATTTCTTGAATAATCTCCCGTCGCCGATTTAAAGCAACCGAAGGAATAGCTAATAATACTTCCTCAATTGCATAAACATTAGTTAAACGTTGCAATTCATTGGGTGGATAAACCTTAATTCCCCGCAAAGTTTTATGCCATTTGCTTTCATCATCATCAATAAAAAACATCGGCGTATATTCATGGCCATGTAATAAAGAAATAGCTAATTGAATACCTGCACTTCCTGCGCCATAAATAGCTACTGAGCGCAAATTCTCACTATAGCCAATTTTACGCAATAAGCCACGGAGCATAAAGCGACTACCACCAATATAAACTAAAGCAAATAACCAATAAATAATTATTGCGGTACGCGGAAAAGCTAGAGCATTATTAAAATGGATAATTAGGGTTAAAATTAGTACTGAAATGCTTACTCCAAAAAATACAATATAGACAACGGTGTCATCTAAAAATTTAACTACAGCACGATATAATCCCAGCTGAATAAATAGTGGGATAGTCCAAAAAGGAACACAGAAAAAAATCCACAAATGTGGATTAATTCTAATATCCCATTCGGCACCAAGGCGCAACCAAACTGCAGTAAATAATGCTAATGGTAATAATAAGCAGTCAACAATTAATAAAGCAAAAATTTCTAATTTAAACAAATATGCTAACTTAGTTCGAAATAACTGTAACATAAAATACCTATCTTTTTAACGGGTAAAAATTTTTTTAATAGTTAAGCAGATTAAATATATATCCAATAATAATGTACGCTTTTGCACATATTCAACTGCATAACTTAATTTTAACGGCAAAATTTGCTTAATATAACAATCCTCATGATTTGAACTTTGTGCCAAAATTTCATTTTCATCGATCATTTTAATACTTGCCCAATCGGTAATCCCTGGTTTTATACTAAAAATTATGTTTTTAGTTTCTTGCGGATAATATTTTACATATTCTGGTACTTCTGGGCGTGGACCAACTAATGACATGCTACCACCAACAACATCTAGTAATTGAGGAAGTTCATCAAGCTTAGTTTTCCGTAAAATTTTACCGATAGCAGTAACTCGTTTATCTTGACCAACTGTAATTTTTAAACCTTGTGCTTCAGCATTTACCACCATAGTACGAAATTTATGAATTCGAAATAGTTTACCAGCTTGACCAACACGTGTTTGGCGAAAAAAAATTGGACCTTCTGAAGTTAGTTTAATTAATGATGCAATAATTAGCAATATTGGGCTTAATATTATTAAACCAATTATTGCTACACCTAAATCAAAAATACGTTTAGCTATCACAATAAACTACTTAAGCCAAAATTTCTCGAACACAAGCAATTACGCGCTGTTGTTCATCATCACTCATTTTAGTATATAACGGTAAACTAACTGCATTTTGATAATATTGCGTGGCATTGGGAAATTGCTCACTAGTTAAATTATAACTATCACGCCAATAAGGCTGTAAATGTAAAGGAATAAAATGCACCGACGTACCAATGCCTCGACTACTCATTTGTTGAATAAATTCATCTCGAGTGATTTTAGAGCTAACTATTTGACAACAAAACAAATGCCAAGAATGTAAATCCGTTTCAGGATTAGTTACTTGAGGTGGCAGGATTAAATCTAAATCAGCCAATGCAAATAAATAACGCTCAGCCATAACCTGACGTCGAGCTTGAAAACGATCAGCTTTAGCTAATTGACAAATTCCCAAACTACTTGCAATATCTGTTAAATTATATTTATAACCAGGTGCTACAATTTCATAATACCATGCTGGTTTAGTCGAAGTGTAACGATCAAACGCATCACGGTTCATTCCATGTAAGCGCATTACTTTGCAACGTTTAGCAATTTCAGGATTTTTAGTTACAATCATACCACCTTCACCAGTAGTAATAGTCTTGGTTGCATAAAAACTATAAACTATTGCATCTGAATTATGCTGTCCAATATAAACATTGTTAATTTTACTTGGACAAGTATGAGCTGCATCTTCAATCACTTTTAAGTTATAACGCTGCGCTAATGCCAAAATAGCTTCCATATCACAAGCTAAACCTGCCATATGTACAGGGATAATTGCCTTAGTTCGAGAGTTTATTTTGTTTTCAATTTGTTGAATATCTATGCATAGCGTATTTAAGTCACAATCAACAAATACAGGATGTGCTCCCAAATAACGAATAATTTCAGCTGTAGCTGTAAAAGTCAAAGTTGGGACAATGACCTCATCATCAATACCAATTCCACAAGCTTCTAATGCTAAATGTAAACCTGCAGTTGCAGAATTAACCGCAATTGCCTCTACATCAGCACCAATATATTCAGCAAATTTTTGCTCAAATTCCTTAGTTTTTGGACCAGTTGTCACCCAACCTGAGCGTAAACTATGCACCACTTCATTAATTTCTTCTTCACCAATATCAGGTAAAGCAAAAGGAATAAATTTTTGATTAGACATAATTACATACTTTCAATAATAGCAAT
>JBDLTW010000061.1:0-5639 GCA_039805605.1 Pseudomonadota bacterium | reverse complement strand
TTATTGATATCTGTTTAGATTATCATGCTCAATTAGTTGAATTTAATGGTGAAGTTGAACACGTCCACTTATTAATCAATTATCCGCCACAAGCTCAACTATCAAAAATGGTCAATAGTCTCAAAGGAATATCTAGCAGATTATTAAAAAAACAATTTGCCATCACCAAGAGCTACTTTAACAACAAATCTCTTTGGTCTCCTAGCTACTTTGCAGCTTCGTGCGGTGGTGCTCCAATTGGTATTATTCGTCAATATATTGAGCAACAAAAAACACCAAAATAGCTACGCTAGTTATGAGTAAGGATATTTAATTTAATAAACCAGCTTGAAACTAGATATGGAACATTGAACTAAGAATCCTCGTCCTTTAGGGCGGGTAGTATGTCAATCGTACTAAAAAATAAATTCACTTGTGGTAAAATTATCTCAATTACATCTAACTGTTGTGTTAGATAGGAGAACTGAGAATTGCGTAACCAAAACTGTTGTTGACTATGATATTTATTGGTTAAATATTGTTTTAGTATAGGTAAGTTTGACAACATTAATGCATCAATTTGCTTAATTTCCATGTGTGGCAAACGCTTCACTTGAGAATGTGGTGCAAATAAGAATTTACCAATTGGGGTTACATGAGCATTTTTTAATAAAGTATAAAAGAATTCATTACTAATTTTACTTCGACTACATGCAAGGATTACTGGAACTTGATCCAAATTTAAGCTTATGTAACGTTCAAAATATTTTTCTGTATGAATTTCGCTAATTAATGTAATACTTAATTGATGACCTAGATTTTCTAATTGGCTAGTCATTGAACCACAAGAATTTAATAATTCTTCAAATCCATCATGTTTGGGATAATTTAGTACTTGCTCAGATTGAAGCGCAGACTTGATTGAGTTCATAGTTTTCCAAATTTATAGCAGTTAATTTTCTACCCCAAACACATCCTGTATCCAGAGCAATGAATTGTTGTTCATGAAAGAACCCGAGAGCAGCCCAATGACCAAAAATGATTTTTTTGCTTATACTAGGATGAAATTTACTTTGAAACCATGGCATCAAATGTGGAGGCATTTGGCTTAGTTCACCCTTATATTTATAATCTAATGCTCCACTATCACGTTCTAAGAAACGCATTCTAGTTGTTGCATTAATTAAAAATTTCATTTGTTTTAAAAGTGGATATTCATCTGACCAATAATTTGGTTTATTCCCAAAAATATCGTGAATAAATTGAACGTAGTTAGATTTTTTAAAATGATTGCTAATTGCATGATTTAAATGCAACATTTGATTAAAACTTAAATATGGATAAACTCCAGCATGCGATAAAATATACTCATTATCATGATAAATTAAAGGGCAAGTTCTTAGCCAATCAATATATTTACCTGCATTTTTATCATTAATAATAGAATTTAAAGTATCATCATGATCTGCTTTGACTAAATTATTAAATCGTGCTAATAAGTAAATATCATGATTTCCTAAAACACTGATTACTTGATCTTGATTTTTATATACCCATTTCAATACTTCAAGTGAATTAGGTCCACGATTCACTAAATCACCGACTAGATATAATATATCTTTACTTGGATTAAAATCAATTACTTCTAATAATTTCATGAATTGCGCATAACAGCCTTGAATATCGCCAATTGCATAACGTGCCATTTATTTCCCCAAATTAGCTAAAACCAGTTAAATCACTTTAATCTTTTATCAAAATTTTACACTTAATTGCTTAAGTGTTTAGATATTAGGTTAAAATAACGTCTTTAATCAGACGAAATTTTATCATAAATGCAAGAATTATTAAATAAATTAAATTTACAACAACGTCAGGCAGTGCAAGTGGTAGATAAACCTGTACTAGTTTTAGCTGGTGCTGGTAGTGGTAAAACCCGCGTAATTACTCATAAAATAGCTTACTTAATTCAAGTATGTAAAATTAAGCCTAAGCATATTATTGCAATTACTTTTACTAACAAAGCCGCCAAAGAAATGCAAGAGCGAACAGGACAACTCCTAAGGGGAATGTCAATTCGAGGTCTAACTATTTGTACCTTTCACGCATTAGGGCTAAAAATTTTGCGCAAAGAAGCTCCTAATTTAGGTTATAAAACCAATTTTTCTGTATTTGATAGTTATGATTGTAGTAAAATTATTGCTGAAATTAGTCAAACCACAGATATTAAAGTAATTCGCCAACTTCAGCAACAAATTTCTTTGTGGAAAAATCAACTAATAAGTCCAGAACAAGCTGATTTAATACCAGCAAATAAAAGCTTAACGCTAGAACAACAAGCTGCTGAATTAGAATATTTAAAACTGGCTAGTCAAATTTATCGGCAATATCAAGATACTTTGTTCACTTATCAAGCCGTAGATTTTGATGATCTAATTAAATTACCTGTTGAGTTATTAACTAATAACTATAATGTTTTATATAAATGGCGATTACAAACTCGTTATTTGTTAATTGATGAATATCAAGATACTAATAGCTGCCAATATCAATTAGTTAAATTATTAGCTGGTGAACAAGGTGCATTTACTGCTGTTGGTGATGATGATCAAGCTATTTATGCTTGGCGTGGAGCAAATAGTGATAACTTACGCTTACTCAGCACAGATTATCCACAATTACAATTAATAAAGTTGGAACAAAATTATCGCTCAACCCAGACAATTTTAGTAGCTGCTAATCAAGTCATTAGTCATAATCCAAAGCTATTTGATAAAAGATTATGGAGTGAATTTGGTAAAGGTGAGCCAATTAAAATAATCAGTTGCAAGTCAAATAAAGAAGAAGCCGATAAAATTGCCTCCAAAATTTTGTTTCATCATAATCGCCAACAGGGACGCTGGTCTGATTATGCAATTTTGTATCGCAGTAATTACCAATCACGTGTATTAGAAGAAGTTTTACGTGAATATAAAATCCCTTATTTAGTAGCTGGTGGCGAATCATGGTTTGATAAACCTGAATTACGTGATATAATGGCATATTTACGCTTAGTTTTAAATGAAGATGATGATAGTGCATTTATTCGTGCTGTAACTACGCCAAAACGCAGTATTGGTGAAAAAACCTTAGCTAAACTGTCTAATTATGCAAAACAACGTAATATCTCATTATTTGAAGCCATGTTTGAAAGCGGTTTTGCTTATGCCTGTAGCAATGCTAGTACTATTGAGAAATTTGATTATACTAATCAAGTTGAAGGATTATTAACTTTTGGTAAATTTATCAATAAGATCCAAGATTTACAAGCATCAATGTTAGCTGGTGAATTATTACATCAATTATTACAGGCAATTAATTATCAAGCCTATTTATATGAAAATGAAGAAGCAGATAAAGCAGAGAAGCGTTATGCCAATGTGGAAAATTTTGTAGCTTGGGCAATGCGTAAAAGTGAAGCGGAACAATTAACCTTGGCTGAATTAACTCAAAAAATTAATTTAATCACTATGTTAGATAGCAATAATGATGAAGAGGTTGATGCCATTCAATTAACTACTCTACATGCAGCTAAAGGATTAGAGTACCCATATGTATATTTAATTGGTTGCGAAGAAGGCATTTTACCACATAAAGATGCACTTGATATTGAAGAAGAACGGCGTTTAATGTATGTTGGAATTACTCGAGCACGCTATGAATTAACTTTAAGTTATTGTAATCAACGCCGAATGTTAAGCTATAATGAAGGTAATGATAATCAGGTGAATAATCAAACAATTGCTGGTCGAACTATAGCCAGTCAAGAGTGTGAACCATCGCGATTTATTGCTGAAATGGGCAAGGAAAATATTATTGGTGCCGAAGCTTATACTCAAGAAGTTTCACCCGAGCAAACCTTAAAAGAATTGGCATTACTTAAACAACTATTACAGCGATAAGCTAAATAAAATTTATTAGCCAAAGGAGCTAACTATAATGAAATCTAATTTAAAGATTATTTTTGCGGGAACCCCAGAAATTTCCACAACGGTTCTAATGGAATTAATAAACGCTGGATATATTCCTGAATTAATTTTAACTCAACCAGACCGACCAGCAGGAAGAGGAATGAAACTAAGCTCTTCACCTGTTAAACAATTAGCTTTAGAGAATGGCATTGAAGTATTTCAGCCATTATCTTTTAAACGTGATCCATCAGCAATTGAAAAAATTCGCCAAATAAATCCAGATTTAATCATTGTAGTTGCATATGGCTTAATTTTACCTGCAGAACTATTGAATATTCCTAAATTAGGTTGCATTAATATCCATGTTTCGTTATTACCTAAATGGCGTGGAGCTGCGCCAATTCAACGCTCATTATTAGCAGGAGATTTACAAACTGGAGTAAGCATCATGCAAATGGATGAAGGTCTAGATACTGGAGATGTATTGTTAGTCAGTAAATGTCCAATTAGCGATCAGGATACTTCTGCTAGTTTACATGATAAATTGGCTAATTTAGGTGCTAAAACACTAATTCAATATTTAGCAAATCCCGAAAAATATCCAGCACAAGCACAAACTACTCAAGAAATAAGTTATGCACATAAGCTAACTAAAGAAGAAGCTAACATTAATTGGCATGAAGATATTATAATTATTGAACGTAAAATTCGTGGTTACAATCCTTTTCCTGGTGCATTTAGCTTTTTAAATGGTCAGTTACATAAATTTTGGCAAAGCAAGATAAGCAACTTGACTACTACGGCAGCAAACGGTACGATTATAGGCATAACTAAAGATAGCTTACAAATTGCTTGTGCTAATGGCAAAGTAATTGAAATCGTTGAATTGCAAGAAGCAGGTTCTAAGCGTAAGTTTGCCATGCAATATTTGCAAGGTAAATCTAATTTAATTGGAAAATGTTTTACTAGTGAGGTAAATTATGAATAATCAAGTAAAAACATATATATTAATGGCAGTAATTATTGCTATTTTTGTATTTATTGGTGGTTTAATTGGTGGTAAAGGTGGCATGATCTTAGCTTTAATTTTAGGTGGTGGCATGAATTTTTTTGCTTATTGGTATTCAGCCGATATGATATTAAAAATGTATCAAGCTCAAGAAATTGATGCTAACACGGCTCCAGATTTATATCAAATGGTTGCTGAGTTAGCATTGCGGGCTAATTTACCAATGCCTAAAGTTTATGTTATAAATGAAGAACAAGCTAATGCATTTGCAACAGGACGCAATCCTGAAAATGCTGCTGTTGCATTCACCACTGGAATTATGCGTACTTTAACTTATGCTGAATTACGTGGTGTAGTTGCTCATGAATTATCACATATCAATCATCGTGATATTTTAATTTCCACTATTTCGGCAACTGTTGCTGGAGCTATTGCAGCTTTAGCTAGTATTGCAATGTGGTTTGGTGTTCGTGATGAAAATGGACAACGTAATTGGTTAGCTAGTTTATTAATTGGTATCTTTGCTCCACTGGCAGCCACAGTAATTCAAATGGCAATCTCCCGTTCACGAGAGTATTTAGCTGATCGTGGAGCTGCTGAATTAACTAATGATCCTTTAGCCTTAGCATCAGCTCTACATAAAATTGAGAATATTGCGCGAGGAATATATTTTGACTCAGCAGAAAATAATCCTGCAACTG
>JBDLTW010000060.1:0-5278 GCA_039805605.1 Pseudomonadota bacterium | reverse complement strand
ATTATCTAGGCTATTTATTGGCTTAGCTGAAGATACGACAGAAGAAAATCTACAAGCAAGAATTCGTGGTATGTTATTAATGGCAATATCAAATAAATTTGGTTATCTAGTTGTTACCACTGGTAATAAATCTGAGATGACTACTGGATATGCAACCTTATATGGTGATATGGCAGGAGGTTTTGCATTATTAAAAGATTTAACTAAAACAAATGTTTTCGCCTTAAGTAATTGGCGTAATCAGCAAAGTTATGTTATTCCTCAACGCATTATTACTCGACCACCATCTGCAGAATTGCGTGATAACCAATGTGATCAAGACTCTTTACCTGATTATGTGATTTTAGATGCTATTTTAGAGCGTTTGGTTGAACAACGTCAATCAGTTGCAGAAATTATTCGAGCAGGATATGATGCGGGTGCAGTTGAACAGGTTGCACGATTATTAAAATTTAATGAATATAAACGTCGTCAAGCAGCTGTAGGTCCTAAATTGACGCAAAGTGCTTTTGCTAAAGATTGGCGTTATCCAAATACTAATAAATTTAATTTTTAAAGGAAAGATATGAATAATATTTTTGCAATTAGTCCATTAGACGGTCGTTATCAAGCTAAAGTAGCAGATTTAGCTCCTTTAGTTTCAGAGTTTGGTCTAATTAAAAATCGTGTTAAGGTTGAAGTAGAGTGGTTTAAATTTTTATTTAGTCGTCCCGAGTTAAAACTACCACAGCTAAGTAGTTTGGAAATTAATTTATTAGATAATATTGTACTTAATTTTGATGAACAAGCTGCTATTCAGATTAAAACAATTGAAGCAACTACTAACCATGATGTAAAAGCAGTTGAATATTATATTAAACAACAAATTGCTAATAATTCTTTATTAACTGAGTATGCAGAATTTGTTCATTTTGCTTGTACCTCTGAGGACATCAATAATACTAGTTATGCTTTAATGTTGCAACAAGTTCAACAAAGTGTATTATTACCAAAATTAAATGGCTTAATTGAGCATTTAATACAGTTATCACAAGATTACTCCTCTATTGCAATGATGTCCCGCACTCATGGTCAACCTGCAACGCCTTCAACTATGGGTAAAGAATTATATAACGTCGTATATCGCTTACAGCGTCAAGTTAAGCAACTGCAAAACCAAGAATTTTTAGCTAAAATGAATGGTGCAGTGGGAAATTATAATGCTCATTTAGTTGCTTATCCTGATGTGGCATGGCATCAATTAGCAGAACATTTTATTAGCAAAGTTTTGGGTCTAGACTTTAATCCGTTAACAACTCAAATTGAACCACATGATTATCAAGCTGAATTTTATGATTGTTTACGTAGAATTAATACCATTTTAATTGACTTATCTCGTGATATTTGGGGTTATATAGCACTAAGTTACTTTAAACAAAAAGTAAAAGCTGGTGAAGTTGGTAGTTCAACCATGCCTCACAAAGTTAATCCAATTGATTTTGAAAATGCTGAAGGTAATTTAGGTTTAGCGAACAGCATTTTAACTCATTTAGCTGAAAAATTACCAATTTCGCGTTGGCAAAGAGATTTAACTGATTCTACTGTACAACGCAATATTGGTGTTGCTACAGGCTACACCTTATTAGGTTTTGAAGCCTTAATGAAGGGTTTATTAAAATTAGAAATTAATCCAAGTGTAATTAATCAAGATTTAGATAATAATTGGGAATTATTAGCGGAACCAATTCAGACCGTAATGCGAAAATGTAAAGTAGCAAATGCTTATGAAAAATTAAAAGATTTAACTAGAGGTAAAAAAATTGATGCTGATGGGATTAAACAATTTGTTTTGAATTTAGATTTACCTGAAGCAGATAAACAGATTTTACTTGCATTAACTCCGCATAATTATTTAGGATTAGCTAATTACTTAATCAATCAATAAAGGATTTATTGTTATGAAAATAGTTTTTCTAGATCAGAGTACCTGCGGCGGTAATGAAATTAATTTCGGCGGTTTTGCACAAATAGCACCCACCGATATATATGCAGATTTAAGCGACCCTCAACGAATAATTCAAGCCACTATTGATGCAACCGTTATTGTCTTAAATAAAGTTATGCTTGATGCTACGCTAATTATGCAACTACCAAGTTCAGTTAGATTAATTGTAATTACCGCAACTGGCTATGATAATGTTGATATTCAAGCCGCTACTAAACGTAAAATTAAAGTAGCTAATGTACCTAGTTATGGCACCGATGCAGTGGCACAGTTAACTATCGCAATGCTTTTAAATTGTGCAACTAACTTAATTACCCAAGTTAACCAAGTAAATAGTCATGGTTGGGATAAAGTACGAGGACTGGCTATTCCAATGATGGAATTATCTGGTAAAACATTAGGTATTATTGGTTTAGGTGCCATTGGTATTCGAGTTGCGCAGTTAGCTATGGCTTTTGGAATGAACGTAATTGCTTATAATCGTACAGCAAAAATTATTGAAGGGGTTAGCTTAGTCAGTTTAACAGAATTAGCACAAAATTCTGATTATGTATCACTCCATTGCGCATTGAATTCTAATACTAAAGCAATGCTCGATAATGATTTCTTTGTACAGATGAAAGATAGCGCTTATTTAATCAATACTGCTCGTGGTGGATTGATTAATGAAAATGATTTAGTTAATGCCTTAATTAACAAGCAACTAGCGGGAGCTATACTTGATGTATTAACGGATGAACCACCTTGTTCTGATAATCAACTCCTCAAATTATCTAATGTTTTAATTACGCCACACATTGCTTGGGGTGCTCGTGAAGCACGTCAACGTTGTATTGACATAGCTGTAGATAATATAGTAAAGTTCAAACAAGGGATTGGACAAAATTTACTAAATTAATTTAATTTTAGCGGAGGATTTGTTTAGTTTGCCAATCAATGATAGTTGATGGGCGCTTAGCAAATCCTATTTTACCAGGTAATACCATAACCTGTTGTCCAAATTGGCGCAAACAATCACGATAATTTTTGATTGCATAATATCCTGACTTATTAGCTGAAGTAGAAACTAGTGGTGAATTAAGTTGATTACAAATCTGTCTAACTAATTTGTGTTTAGTGACTCTAACAGCAACTTTGCGATGTTTTCCAGTTAAATTAGTTGGTACTTGTTTAGACACTGGTAGAATTATACTAAAAAAACCTGGCCAATAATTTTGATTAATTAGCTGTTGATCTTGATGATTAAGTGGCTTTATCAATCGCTTGAGTTGTTTTTGCTCTCCTGCTATTACTATTAATCCCTTTGTTTTAGAGCGTCCTTTAATATAAATTACTTGATTAATAGCTTTATAGTTAAAAGGATCGCAACCAAAACCATAGCATGATTCTGTTGGATAAGCTATTACACCACCGTTAGCAAGATGTTGTGCAATCTGTTTTAATAAAATACTAGAGTAATACATAATTATAAACTGTAGTCATAACGTTTAGTTTGTCGATAAATTAGAACATATAAGCTTGCCATGGCTAAAATAATAAAACCAATTAGGCTCAATAATGGTCCAGAAAATCCAAAAATCTTCCAATTTACCATAGCACATTCTGCTGTTCCTGACAAAATAGTATGAATAAAACCCGTTAAGGGAATTTTATGATACAAAACTTCAAGTGGCATACCGCAAGATGCTGGCCATTGTTCTGGAGGTAAGCTTTGTAGCCATACATGATGATAAGCTGTTTTAATTCCAAAACCACTACTAGCTAATAAAAGCAATGCATAAAATTTGCTACCAAAGCCTTGACAATTATTTATTAATGCAATAAAACTCAAAATTCCAACTATGCCATAAATAATTCTTTGGGCAATGCATAATGGACATGGTTCAGCACCTTGATAAATTTGTGCATAAAATGCATAACTTACTGACCCTAGGCAAAATAAAAACATTAAACCAAATATCAAACGCGGTGAAAAATTGCGAAAGAGACTATTTAACATAAGTAATCCTTAATATTTATTTTATTTAGTCTTGAATATAAATCAGCTATAATGATGTTATCATGACTATTATTAGTTTGTATTAAACACACCTAAAATACGAGTATTGCTTAGGTCACTAACCATATAATTAGCTAAATTAGATGCGTTCTTGATTTCTTGATCCATCTCGTATAGTCGAATATCAGGCATTCATCTATTCAAGCGTGATCTTACTGCCATAAAATGTTAATAATTACTGATTTTTTGACTTAATAATTATAGCTCAAGTCGAGTTAATACAGTAAAATCACATATTATACTATACCAATATTATATCATAGCTCTACAAAGATTTACGGTATTTTATAGAATGTGTTAAACTAATGCGTTTAATCCTATCCTTATTCTCGATAATTTTAAGGATATTAACTTAATTAAATTAAACAGGATAGATAATATGCGTAGTGTTTTTTATATTTCAGATCAAACTGGAATTACTACCGAAAAATTAGGAATAGCATTATTAGGAAAATTTCCTCAGATTGAATTTAGAACTGAAAGATTTCCTTTTGCTGATACAACTGCTAAAATTAGTCAGGCATTAATTCGCATAAAAAATCGTTTTTTAGTTGATGGGGTTAAACCATTAATTGTTTCTAGTGTATTAAATCCTCAATTACGAAAACTATTAGATGTTGAGTACGCATTAACATTAGACTTTTTTGACGCATTTATTCATAAATTAGAAGACGAATTAGGTTGTTTAGCTACCTTACAAGAAAGTAAAGTTCATGGTATCGGTAATGAAGAAAAGTACAATCATCGCATTGATGCTATTCATTACTCACTAGAAAATGACGACGGTGCCACAACTAAAAATTATGACGATGCAGATATTATTATAATAGGGGTGTCTCGAGTTGGCAAAACCCCAACTAGTATTTTCTTAGCTGTGAATTATGCGCTAAAAGTAGCTAATTACCCATTAACTGATAATGATTTATTAAGCGATACTTTGCCAAAGTCTTTAATTCCTTATCATCATAAATTATTTGGCTTGAGCATTGAAGCTGAACGTTTACATCAGATTCGTAATCATCGCTTACCAAATAGTAATTATGCTAAATTAATGACTTGTATAAATGAAATTAAGGCTGCAGAAATAATTATGCATAACTGTGAGGTTCCATTTTTAAATACTAGTCATAAGTCAATTGAGGAAATATCTGTAGCTATCATGCAAATTCATCGTAAGACATTGTTAAAAAAATATATACATTAATACGCCAGTCTCCAATTGTTTTTATAAAAAG
>JBDLTW010000059.1:0-4059 GCA_039805605.1 Pseudomonadota bacterium | reverse complement strand
TTAACACCATTATCAACTAAGCCGCAAAAGTCTTTAGTAATTAAAAGTGGTGAACTAGTTTATGTTCCTGAACTAAATGCACTAATCCCATTAATTAGGATACAAACAAAACATGGTTATCGACTATGTACAGGTGTTTTTCTTGCACCAAATAAAGTTTTAACCGCAGCTCATTGCGTAATGAAAATTCATGATAAAATGGCTGAGAGATATTTTGAATCTAAAGACTTATATTTACCTGAAAAAATATCAATCATTTTTCCTAAAAATTTACTTAAACCACTTAATTATAAGACGGATAAACCCAGTCGTTGGCGTGATTATCATGTTAAAGCAGTTTATGTAAAATCAGATGTATTTGCTGGTGCTCATATAGAGAATGGTGTTTTCTCAATTACTGATTTCGAAAGAATTCATGATATAGCTCTGATTGAGTTAAGTAGTGCGCCCAAATATAAATTTCATATGGAGCTTACGAGTGTAGCACCTGAAATTAATGCAGAACAAACTATTGTTGGATTTGGTGATAATAATGGCAATAATGCCAAAGCCATAGACCAAAATCATGGTGACTCTGGACTCCTACGTGCTGGCAAAACCATAGTAAGCGATAGCACTCTATTAGACCACCCTAGTGTATTAAGAATTGGTGGATCAGTTACAAATGGTGAGCCATATGTTGTTGCTTGTAAAGCTGACTCAGGTGGTCCATCATTAGTCTACAATGAAAGTACTCTTAGTTATACAGTGACAGGAATAGCATCATTAGGTTATGGACTAAACTCATGTAGCTTTTTGCCAAATATTTACATGAGTGTTGCCTATTATAAAAATTGGATTGAAGCTGGTTATATGACTGATTCATTAAAAGTCCGCAAATTTCCTAAAATGTAAGCTAATTACCGACTAAATTCCATTCCCTTGCCCTTAACTTAATGGGCTAGGGTAATAATAGGCATTGTTAAGTAAATCTTTTATCCGCAATAATGGTAGTATGCCTAGGGATTATAGTTCTAGTTAATAATTTTCGTTCATCAATATTAGCACCATCAATTGCATGATCAATTGGTATACTTTGTTCTGTATTAATTGGTCATACTTTAAAACCATAATACCTTTCTTTTTTAGTTGCACAGTATCCCTATGTGCTTTGTTTTCAAATATATTACTATATTCTGAGCTCGATAGATGACATATTGAATTTCATAATTAGATCTATAGTATAAATATATTTTCTTATTTTCTAATAACCCTAAAAATTCATCCACTATTAACATTATTTAATTCAATATCTTGCAATGTACTAATATAGCCAGATTTCCTCAGCAATTTATTTGCAAATATATCAAAAGATAAATATTATCTATTAAACAGAACACATGTATGATATAATGCCATAGTGGCATGATAATTTCCTTTTAAATATTATTTGGGTTAACAAGCATAATTTTAAAATATTTCATGCCACTTTTATTTTTTAATGTCCAGATTGTTAATGAGCTTTATTTTTCATTCTTGTTTTATAAAAACAAGTGAAGACTGGCGTATTAAAATAAATTAATAACCAATAATTTTTGATAAAGGAAATATACAAATGAACAAAAATAAAATACTTTCTCTAACTCTAACTTTGCTATTTACAAAGGCATTTGCTTTCATACAAGAGATACCTGCTGTAATTCATTTTTATAATAATACACAAGTACCAATATATTATACTGCTGACTATGATAGCGGCTCTAATCATTGTAAAGGTAAAATGACTGGGGTTAAAAAACTAGAACCTAATGAAGATTATGAGTTTAAGGTAAAAGAAGCAGACGATTATAGTGGCTCTAGATGTAGTATAATACTAAAAGGTTATACATCTTCAGATTTATCTACAGATAGTATTGCAGTTGACGAGCACTTCCATCTACAGAACAGAAGTACGATGGAAAAGAATGGAGATTATTACACGAAAATTATTTCTCATGATACACCGCCAAGAATATGTGGTGTAGGAATGAGTTGCAGTACTAACTTGCATGATGAAAACAGAATATTAGATGTATATACAACAGATAAAAATGTGGTTAATCAGTATGTACATCTTTATGTCTCTAATGAAAATAATGACAGTAACAATTTATATGTTAATTTTGACCATATATCTGGATACTGTACTGATTCTTTAGATAATTCATGGTTTAAACTTAGTCCACAATCTATTAAGATTGATTATATTACAACTACTCAAACATATCCTGGTGTTTGCCAATACAGAGTATCACTGGCTAAGAAGAGTGATGGATCTGATTTAATCTGCAAACAAGATATAAATATTGAATATTTTCCTTCAAATATCCATATTACCTCTTCAAAAGGAACATGTATGAGTATTTTACCCAATTCTCGTGACGGATTCTTTAATTATGAAGATTACATAGTGCCTGAAAATAATCATCAGATATAATAAAAATATTGCGTTTAGTATTTTTAAAACTAATTTTCCTTAATAATTTACATTTTTAGGCTATATTAAAGATTAAGGAAGAAATTATAGAATTTTTATTGGCATTGTTAATATATAATATGTAGATAATTATTCCACTTAGCAATTAATAGTTTTATTGATAATAATAGCATTTTTTAGACTTACTATAATTTAGCTCTACATCGTAGACGCTAAAAAATGTCTAAATATGCTATTATATCCCTCCCCCTGAAGGGGGGAGGTTTACGGCGTGTTAGATAAATATCTTTGCAAATTCCTTAAAAACCATGCTTTATTGTTGATTTATTCTCTTTACATTTCGGACAATTTATTATTTGTCTATTTCATTCAAGTAACTACCTCATGATTTCAACATAAAATATCTTTATTTAAAATGCCAGAAATCATAATTAAAATGTACCTGAAATTTTACTGCCATTACGTTGCACAAAATCTAAATAAATTGTTATGTTTTGACTATCAATAGTTAACTTGGATCGATTTAGCCAGATTTGATGTTGATCATCACTACGGATAATAGTACCATTAGGATCTATTGGTTTGAGTGCACCAATTCGTAAACTATTTTGTTCTGGAATATAATTAATCCTAGTTTGTTGTGGATCAGCAGGAAATTTTAAATAAGCTAAGCCACTACCAAAAGCACTACTTGACGTGCAATTATTAATGCTTTTTAACGTTAATTGCATTGTTGAAACTGGTTTAACTGTAACAGTACTTTCAACACCCTGATACCAACCCATTGTAACACTGATCGGATAATTAGTATAATTAACTACTGAAAAATTACAATCTGCATAAGTTAAATTAATCAAACCAAGCGCAACTAATAACCTGATATAAAACTTCATAAAAAATTTTCCTTCAAAATTGCCAATCTCTAAATTAACTAACTAAAATCAGATTTTACCATATCTTGGTTAAATTAGATTAGTTACCCGTACTTGACCTGTTAATAGCTTTTGCATTAGTGATTGTTTTTGTAGTTTTAATCCAGCTAATATTTGCTTTAATCTTTCAATCTCATCATCAATACTAGTTAGTAGATTGGCGATTTTAGTTTGTTCTTCTAAAGTAGGTAAATTTAAAAAATGTTCACCAATTTTACTAGTAATTTGAGGTTGCCCAGTTCCAGTAATTAGATATGTAAGATTTGTATTTTTGAGTATTTGATATAAAAATTTTTTATCAACAGATAAATTATTATCTACGTTTATAACCATTGCATTTCCAGTTATCCAAGACTTTTTATTCGTAAAATTAACTGTACCACATGTATTCCCTCTGCAGGTTATAGCAATTTGTTCTAATTCGTGATTATACTCACGATAATAACCTATTATTCCATTAGCACCAAATACAGGATATCCAGATTCTGAAAATTCTGTCTGCGTAATTGTTCTGGGTTGATAAATTAATGCTATATTTTTTAATTTAGTTTTTTGCCAATCAGGGTAATAGTTATCGTTATCATCTTTAAAACGAAGTTGTTGGCTAAATATTTGTTGCATCAATCCTTTTTTAAAAATTTGCTTTTGCTCAATTAATTGCTCATGCTTGAT
>JBDLTW010000058.1:0-11959 GCA_039805605.1 Pseudomonadota bacterium | reverse complement strand
AAAGTTCATGCTAAATTATTAACGATTATTCGTAAAGAAGGTAATCAGTTACGCCACTATGTACATTTAGGTACGGGAAATTATCATCAGACGACGGCAAAAATTTATACTGATTTTGGTTTATTAACCATGAATTTGGATATTGCTCGTGATGTGGATAGTATTTTTAGTCAAATTACAGGTGTTGGTAAAGCTGGAGTACTAAATAAATTATTTCAGTCGCCATTTACTTTACATGATATGATTATTAAAGCTATTGAACGTGAAACTTTTAATGCATTAAGTGGTAAAAAAGCTGAAATTATTGCAAAAATGAATTCATTGGTGGAAAATCAAGTAATTCGAGCATTATATCGAGCTTCACAAGCGGGAGTTAAAATAACTTTAATTGTCCGTGGCGCTTGTGCTTTACGTCCACAATTAGCAGGAATATCTGATAATATTGTAGTTAAATCGGTGATCGGACGCTTTTTAGAGCATCATCGGATTTTTTATTTTTATGATTCGGGTAATGAAGATGTATTTATTTCTTCTGCTGATTGGATGAAACGTAATTTTTTTAAGCGAGTAGAAACTTGTATACCTTTACTAAATCCTAAAATTAAACGTCGAGTAATTGATGAGGGCTTAAAAATTTATCTTCAAGATAATGTAAATTCATGGATTATGGATGCTGAAGGTAATTATACCCAAGTAATTCCTACAGGTAAAAAGATTGCTGCTCAAGATTTTCTAATGAATAAGCTAGGTGCTAAAATTAGTACAATTGATTAGTTTGTATTAAATTATAAATGAAGGAAATTCATGAATAAAAATGGTTTAGGTGTAATTATAATATTATGTTTTAGTGTAATATTGGGTGGTTGTGGATTTCATTTACGTGGTTACGATAATGATTATCAATTTCCTTATCGCACGATGTATTTAGATTGTCAAACACCAATTATTTGTCCTAGTTTACGGCGAACTATTACTGCGGAACGTTTAACTAAATTAGTTAATAAACGCGAGAGTGCTGAAGTTACCTTATTAGTTGATAATGAGCAAACCAGTCGTGATATTTCAAACTTAAATGGAGTTGGACAAATTGCTAGTTATTTATTAACATATCAAGTTACTGCACAGTTATATGATCGGAATGGTGATTTATTAGCTAATGATATGGTAATTCAAAGTCAATCTACCATGGCATTTAATAATAGTTTAATTTTATCCGCACAACAGCAAGAAGATCGAATTTGGAACCGTATTCATCAAGATAATATCAATAGTTTAATTCGGCGGATTGTTTATACTAAACCAGTTTTAGTGTCTCAAGATAATGCAACTAAATCTAACTAATTGTTTAACTCCATCATCTGATAGCGCGGTGTTATTGCTTAGTGCTGATGAAGATTATTTGGTTATTCTAACTTGGCTATTAGAGTATAAATTTAGCCAAGCTAATAAACAGAATCAATATATTCGTAAAGTATTTAATGCTGATCGTTATTTTTTATTAAGTTCACTTGAAGACTTGTTAGTTAATTTATCTTTATTTGGTGAAAAAAACTGGATTGAGATTTATTTTAAAACTAAGCCAAGTGTTGAGCAACAAAAACAATTAACTAAACTGCTTAGTTTATTGGATGAAAATAACCGTCTAATTCTTATTTGTGATAAACTAGATAAAAAAGAACAGGCTAGTAGTTGGGTTAAAAATATATCTCAATTTGGTGATAGTTTATTATTAACGGGTAATTTGCGAGAGCTTCGTCAATGGTGTGAATTATTAATTAAGAGTCTAGGTTTTACTATTAGTCAAGCAGGATTAGATTGTTTATTGGAAATGAATCAGAATAATCCAAGTGCTTTATATCAAGATATTCAACGTTTAAGTTGGCTCTTGGCAGGTAAAACAGAATTTAAATTAGAGCAAATTCGCAATTTATTAACAGATAGTTCACAATATAGCACCTTTAACTTATCACTTGCTTATTTAACAGGTAATTTAGTTCAAACTAAAAAAATTTTAGCTAATTTAGTGGTTAATACTGACCAAATTATTTTGGTATTATGGCAATTGGGTGAAGATTTACGTAAATTATTACGCTTAAAAAATGAATTACGTAACACCTCTGATTTTGCAACTATTACGAGTAATTTAAAAATTTGGGGTGATTTTGTTGGAGCCTTTAAATTAGCGAACAATCGATTATCTTATCAAAAAATTCTCAATTATTTTAATCAAATTGCACAGTTGGATCAAATTGTAAAAGGTATAACTAAAGGTGATCCTTTATTGCAATTGCAACAACTGGTGATTAATCTTTGTCAAGGAGTCTCCGCGCGTGACTAAATTGTTTTCTTATCAAACTAATGTCCCAATTAACTATAATCAAGAAATTATTGGTGGAATAATTAATTTTATGGCAGTAGCCTATATTATTATGGTAAATCCGTTAATTTTGCATGCTAATGGTGCAGGTTTTCCATTATCTCCAGCAATAACTTCAACAGTATTAATTACTATATGTATGACAATGTTAGCTGGATTTATAATTAAGTTACCTTTTGTTTTAGCTCCTGGAATGGGAATGAATGCCATGATTACTTATGGTCTGATTTTACATGATAAATTGGATATTCCAACAGCCTTAGGTGTTATTTTGTTTTCTAGTTTATTATTGTTTATATTTTCAGTAACTAAAATTCGTCAAATTATCATTCATGCCTTACCTGATTTTTTACAAATTGCCTTAAGTGCGGGAATTGGTATTTTTCTATTTTTTATTGGTTTAAAAAATGCAGGAATTGTCGTGGCGAGTTCAAATACTATTTTAGCTATGGGTAAAATAGATAGTTCGTTAATTTTAAGTTTATTGGGCTTTATTTTGGTAAGTGCGTTATTTATTAAACGTAAAAGCTATGCATTTTTATTACCAATTTTGCTTATTTCGATAATTTATTGGTTACTTAATCCGCCACAATTACCTAGTCATTGGTTTGAATTACCTGATTTTAGTTTATTTATGCAAATTAATGTGTGGGGAGCACTTAAATTAAGTGTTTTACCTGCTATTTTATCTTTATTCTTAGTTAATTTTTTTGATGCAACTTCAACTATTTTGGGTTTATTGTCGCAAATGCATTTTAACTCTCAGCATGAAAAAAATTTATATTTACGTAAAGCTTTGTTTACTGATGCTTTTGGTGGTATGTTATCTGCAGTATTTGGTTCATCACCAAGTGTGATATTTGTTGAAAGTTCATCAGCTATTCAAAATGGAGCTAAAACAGGGTTTGCCTCATTGGTAACAGCATTATTATGTTTACCATTTATTTTTTTAGCACCACTAATTAGTATAATACCTTCAATTGCCACAGCCCCTATTTTAATGATAGTTGGTTTATTGATGTTGGCTAATTTACGCAATTTAGTATTAAATGATTTTGAAGATATTTTAGTTGTTGGAATAACAGTTCTAATGATGCCATTTTGCTTTTCAATTACAGCTGGTGCGGTATTGGGAATTATTAGTTATACATTATTGAAATTGTTATTAGGTAAATATAACCAATTGTCACCAACTTTGATTATAATATCAATAGTTTGTTGTAGTTGGTTTTGGTTAAATTAAATTTAAAGGTGATAAATTATGCGAAAACAAATAATAATTTTAATTAGTTTGGCAGTTATTGCTGTATTGTGTGCTGGTGGTTTAGGTTATTATACTAAAGTAAAACAAACTACTCAGCCACAAATGATTAGTGTAATAGCTGTTGAGCCGATAGTTAAAACTATTCAAATTCCTCAACGCGAATGCCACGATGTAATAAAAAGTAAATTAGTTAAAAATCCAAAAGAGAATTTTTTTAATCATTTATTTGATAGTAAAAACAACCCCAAATATATTAAACAGACTTCTACACATAAAGTTTGTGATAATATAATGATTGAAAGCCAAATTACTACTGGATATATTGCTCATTATCAATTAGGTAATTATGTTGAATCATTGGTAGTACACAGTCCACCACCGTTAAATGTAACTATGCCATTAACTGGATTACAACAGTATCAGCAAATGGAAAGTAAAGTATCAATCCAATAGTTTGTTATATCGCCAAATATTAATAAAAAGGGTATTAAATGAAAAATATTTTAGTAACAGGTGGAGCTGGTTATATTGGGTCGCATACCGTGGTAGAATTATTAAATCATGAATATAACGTTATAATAGTTGATAATTTTTCTAATTCTAGTCCCAAAGTAATCGAAAGAATTAAGCAAATTACTGCTAAATCACCTGTGGTATATAATTGCGATATTTTAGATAAAGATGCTTTGACACTAATTTTTGCTCAACATCATATTGATGCCGTAATTCATTTTGCGGCACTTAAGGCAGTTGGTGAGTCGGTTAAAAAACCAGAGTTGTATTATAAAAATAATGTTAGTGGTAGTCTGGTGTTATTTGAAGTAATGCAACAATTTGCGGTAAAAACGATTGTTTTTAGTTCTTCGGCAACTGTTTATGGTGATCCTCAGAGTACACCAATTACTGAAGATTTCCCTTTACAAGCAACTAATCCTTATGGTTGGACTAAGCTGATGATGGAACAAATTTTGCGTGATTTATACATTGCTGATTCTAGTTGGGCAATTGGCTTATTACGTTATTTTAATCCAGTTGGGGCGCATCGTTCAGGCTTGATTGGTGAAGATCCTAATGGTATTCCAAATAATTTAATGCCTTATATTAGTCAGGTTGCAGTTGGTAAATTAGCTTCATTAAATGTATTCGGTGGCGACTATCCTACTCATGATGGGACGGGAGTACGTGATTATATTCATGTTGTTGATTTAGCGCGAGGTCATTTACAAGCACTTAATTACTTAAATAAGCATCGCCAATTACTTACGGTTAATTTAGGTACTGGTATAGGTTATTCGGTACTTGATGTAGTAAAAGCTTTTGCTAAGGCATCTGGTAAAACCATTCCTTATATTATTCAACCTCGCCGAGATGGTGATGTTGCCAAATGTTTTGCTAATCCAGAAAAAGCTTATCAACTATTAAATTGGCGTACGGAGTACAATTTAGAACAAATGTGTTTGGATAGTTGGAATTGGCAAAATAATAACCCACATGGCTACAATTAATAGCTATCATAGTTAATATACCCAAGTAGTTTTCTTGGGTATATTTATCCAATACGCCGTAAAACCTCCCCATTCAGGGGTAGGATATAAGGCGTTAAACTAGCGTAGCTTGTTGCGAGTAAGGCTATGTAATAATCAGCTTGAATTTTGTAAATCAACTATAGTATAATAACATCAAGTCTTCTGCTCATTTAACTGAGCTTAAAAATCAAGAGTAATTTAGCTGGTTGAATGATGTTAGTTCAGTAGCATTGCAACAAACACTGCGTCACAAGATGCTACTTTTAGTAATTTCTTTGCTAAACGTGCTAAATATCCGTTTAATAGAGCTAAAATTAATTTTTAGTGTTAACAAAGGAGTTTCACTATGCTAAAACACAAATATGCATTAATCAAAAAATTAGCTATTATTATTTTTGTAATGCCAATACTTGCCCAATCCAAGAATATACCAACTACTTCACCTTATCAGCAATTTGCTCAGCTAGAACAAGCTGCTCATGGTCATTTAGCTATTTACGCTTTTAATAGTGCAAATCAACAGCAAGTTAATTATCGTAGTAATGAACCATTTCCTTTTTGTAGCACCTCCAAATTAATGGTAATAGGTGCAGTTTTACAACAAAGCTTAGCTAAACCAGAATTGTTAAATAAGATAATTCATTATACTCAACAAGAGGTAGTGGCAAGTGGATATGCACCAATTACACAGCAACATCAAATACAAGGTATGACAATTAGCCAACTTGCTCAAGCAGCATTAAATTATAGTGACAATTTAGCGATGAATTTACTTATCCGCCAAGTTGGGGGAATTGAATCAGTTAATTATTTTGCACGAAGCATTGGGGATCAAAAGTTTAATTTAACTCGTTTAGAACCTGAATTAAATACTGCTATTCCTCATGATTTACGTGATACGACAACAGCACAAGCAATGGGACAAAGTTTATTCAAGTTAAGCTTAGGCATGAGTTTACCAATTCAATATCGTCAATTATTGCAGACTTGGCTCAAACAAAATACTACAGGTAAAGAGCGTATTAAAGCCGCCTTACCAGCCAATTGGCTAATTGGTGATAAAACTGGTAGCGGTGCCTATGGTACAACTAATGATATTGCAATAATTTGGTCTCAGCAATGTCCGCCATTAATTATTAGTATTTATTTTACCCAAGATAAACCAGATGCTCCAATTAATAATCAAATAATTCAAGAAGCTACTGGTATAATTCTTAAGGAGTTTAGTCGACAAAATACTTGTTTAGCTAAAGCTCTTAATTCCTAGGTAGGTAAAATATTTTGTAAGTGTTGCCAAATTAACTCTGGAGTTATTTCGCTCAAACAACGATAGTGACCATATTGGCAAGTTCGGGCAAAACAAGGTGCACATGGCTGATTGCTTTGTATTATTGTTGCATATTTGGATAATGGTGGCGTAAAACTTGCTGAAGATGAACCATAAATAGCAATTACAGGTATATTTACTGCACATGCGATGTGCATTAAACCTGAATCATTACTTACCACACTAGAGGCTAGAGCTAATAAGTCAATTACTTCAACTAAATTGGTTTTACCACATAAATTAATTAGCTGTGGTGGTGAATTGGTATAATTAATGATTTGTTGAGCAATTGTAATATCTTTATTAGAGCCCATTATCCATACTTGATAACCATGTTCAATTAATATTAGAGCCAATTTAGCAAAATGTTCTGGTAACCAACGTTTAGCTGGACCATATTCAGCGGCTGGACAAAAACAAATAATTGGTTTGGTTAAATCTAAATTTAAGCTTCGCACTAATGATTGTTGATGGGTTAAATCAATAGTAAATTGCGGGTAACTTATTTGAGGAACGGCTTGTCCTTGATTAGCTAATGCACAAAAACGATCAATCATTAATGGTAAATTTTGTTTATCAAGGCGATAAATTTCATTTAATAGACCATAGCGCATTTCACCAACAAAACCAATTCGTTTAGGAATAGATGCGAACCATGGAATAAGTGCTGACTTTAACGAATTAGGTAAGACTATACAGTGTGAGTAATTATATTGACGTAATTGTCGCCCTAATTGCCAACGTTTGCGTAAATTTAATTCACCATGGGCAAATGGATTAACCAAAACTTGATTAACTTCAGGCATTCGCTTAGTTACATCTTGTGCCCAACTATTCACTAAAACATCAATTTGACAACTTGGATAGTCGCGTTTTAATTGTTTAAGTAGGGTTTGGCTCATAACCATATCCCCTACCCATGATGGTGCAATAACTAGAATTTTATCCATATTATTCAAGCAAGATTAATCAACTAATTTATATTTAGTTGAACAATATGGGCAACGAATTTCTTGATTAGGTTCTTTTTCAATTTGTAAAAAAACTCTAGGATGTGCGTTCCATGTTTGCATATTTGGCATTGGGCAATGTAATGGTAAATCAGAAGTTTTAATTTCAATATAAGTTTGTGTATTTTCATGTAACATAATTTTCACCTTATTTTAAACAGTTAATTAATTCAGGGACAATATCAAATAGATCACCAACTAGACCATAATCTGCATATTCAAAAATTTGTGCATTGGGATCTAGATTTATTGCTACTACAGTTTTTGAGTCTTTCATTCCAGCAATGTGTTGTACAGCTCCAGAAATACCTATTGCTAGATATAATTTGGGTGCAACTACTTTACCAGTTTGTCCAATTTGACAATCATTATTCGCATATCCAGCTTCAACTGCTGCTCTTGATGCACCTACTGCTCCACCTAATTTTAGCGCTAGGCCATGAATTAAGTGTTCAAAATTTTCTAAAGAACCTAATGAACGTCCACCAGTTACAATGATTTGTGCATGAGATAAATCAATAGTATCGCTATAGATTAATTCTTGTTTAACTAATTCTATAGGTGTAGCTGATAATTCTAAGGTTTGTGTATTTATTTGGCAAGTAGCACCTTGCTCTTGATAGATTGCAAAGCTAGTTGGACGAACTGTTAATAATTTTATTGACTCTAAAGATTCAATTTCTGCAACAATATTACCTGCATACATTGGTTTTTTAAAAATATTTGGTGAAATTACATCAACTACTTCACTAATTTGACCTAAATCTAGGATACCCGCAATTCGAGGTAAAAGATCTTTACCAAAGCTATCAGCTGCCATTAATACATGCGAATAATTACTAATATATTGCGCTAAGCTATCCGCAATATGACTAGATAGACTATTTTCTGTAGTTAAGTTAGTTAAAACAAAAATATTTTTTACAATAAGGAGGTTGTTTAATTGTGTTAACTCGGCTTGACCAAGAACTAGGACGTCACAATGAGTAGTAATTTTTTGTGCGGCTGTTAAAACTTGAAATAAATTATCATTTAACTGTTGGTTTTCTGCTTGAGTGATAATTAATGCTTTCATTTATTTTGCACCTTGCAATAGATTAATTAATTCAGCGGTTGAGCTTAAGATTTGACAATTTTTTTTCACTTCACCATCATTTACACTGATAAGACGACTGCGTTCACGTAAAGTTAAGCCTAAATCTGCAACCGATAATTTAGCAATAGGCTTTTTTTTCGCCATCATTAATTGAGGTAATTTAATGAAGCGAGGTTCATTTAAGTATAAATCTGCACTAATTACTGCGGGTAAAGTTACTTTTACTGTTTGTGTACCGCCATCTATTTCACGACGAGCTATTGCTATGTTATCTGAGCTAATTTCTAACTGCGAAACAAATGTAGCTTGGGGTAATTTTAATTTAGCTGCTAACATTTGCGCTACTTGATTAGCATCATCATCAATTGCTTGTTTACCGAGCATAATCAGTTGCGGTTGTTCTTGTTCAACTAATTTAGTTAAAATATTAGCAATATTTATTGGCTCATAATTATTAGCGGTCTCAACTAAAATAGCGCGATCACAACCTAAGGCCAAAGCATTGCGTAGAGTTTCTTCACTTTTACTATTTCCAATTGATATAGCAACGATTTCACTGGCAATTCCTTGCTCTTTTAAACGTACAGCTTCTTCAATGGCATTGGCATCAAATGGATTTAATGACATTTTACTATGTTCAATGTCAACATTACTATGGTCTGGTTTTACCCTTACCTTAACATTTGGATCTACAACTCGTTTTGCACAAACTAAGATTTTCATTAATTTATATCCTATTTAACAACTAATTTAAGCGCAATTTCAGCTAAATGTTTACCTTGCGCCATGGCTAAAATTTTTTCTTCTGCAGTAATTTGTAATTGTTGCCCTCCCCAATCAACATGGCTCACACCATAAGGAGTTCCACCACTTCGCGTAGTTGATAATTCACTATTTGAATATGGTAATCCAACAATACACATACCGTGATGTAATAATGGTAACATCATTGATAATAAACAGCTTTCTTGACCACCATGTAGTGATCCACTAGACGTGAATACACAAGCTGGTTTGCCAACTAATTTGCCCATTAACCATTGTGGTGTAGTACTATCCCAAAAATATTTCATACTAGATGCCATATTACCAAATCGTACAGGAGATCCTAAGGCTAAACCAATGCACTCCTCAAGATCTTGAGCAGTTACATAAGGATCACCACGTTCGGGAATATCTGTTTCAAGCTGTTCACAGATGGTTGAAACTTTTGCTACTGTACGAATGCGTGCACTAACTGTCCCTAGTGATTCTATACCACGAGCAATTAAATTGGCTAATTGCTTAGTTGAACCATTACTGCTATAATATAAGACTAAAATTTCAGGTTTATTCACAATTAAAATATCCTTGTAAACTTTATATTACACACTGTTTTAAACCTATATACTATTTATGTTATTGTTTGTATCACTGCGATCTTTAAGATCTGGCACATGATTTTGTTGGTTATTTATTGTATCAGGAAAGTGCTCTTATTTAACAAAATTTATTATTCAATAAAATATTATATCACTATCTATATGTATTATGCTATACTTATGCTCTATTCTAGACTATTTCAACAATAAAAGATTAAGCTAATTTAGCCTAAATCTTATTTTATTTTTCTTGGTAATAATGCATCGCAAAGTATTAATTTTTTCATTTTTAAGCTGTAATTTATTGATTAATTATAGTAATGCTGATACTGATTTAGGTCAGTCTATGCAACAATTAGCACAAATGCAACTAAGACAAGAAAATGACTTATGGCAACGTATTCGTGATAATTTTGCTTTAAATCATCAAGAAACTAGTGAAGTAAAATATTGGGAGAAACGTTACGCCAATCCTAAGTATTTTAATATTATCATGCAAAATGCTAGTTATTACTTGTATTTTGTCGTTACAGAATTGGAACGACGTGGTCTACCTAGTGAATTAGCTTTTATCCCAATTGTTGAAAGTACCTATAATCCTAATGCTGTATCTCCTGCAGCTATTTCTACAGGAATGTGGCAGTTCGTAGCCAGTTCGGGTAAACGTTTTGGTTTAATTCAAGATGCCACTATTGATGAACGTAAAGATATAGTTAAGTCAACCAAGGCTGCAGTTACTTATTTACAATATCTAGATGATTTATTTGGTAGCTGGGATCTAGCAATTGCCGCATATAATTGGGGTGAAGGAAATATTAGCAATGCACTTAATCAAGCAAATAGCCGTAATTTTTATGATTTAAAATTGCGTTCAGTTACTCGTCAATATTTACCTAAAGTAATTGCTTTAGCTAATATTGTTCAAAATCCACAAAAATTTGGTATTAAATTGATTAATTTACCAAATCAACCCTATTTTTCAGTAATTACGCCAACTAAAACAACTAAAGTTAGTGATTTTATTAGCCAATATCAATTAAGCGAAGATTTGAATAAGAGATTAAATCCACAGTATAATTCATTAAGCTATAGTGTAAATACTAACCAAAGATTATTATTACCTATGCAGTTAAATAAGCCAGTTGCCAATTTAACGCCTAATTTAGTCTCCGCAAATTCATCTATTCCAGAATCTGTGGTTATTAATATTTTAACTAATCAGGAAAAAATAACAGCTGTTAATAAGCCAACTTCTTCTGCTGTAAAGACTTTACCAAATAAACAAGTAACCACAGTAGATCCAACGTCAAATATTAATCCTGCGATTAAAGATTTATTAATTAATACTATCCCAACAACCTCACTAACTACTACAAATAGTGAGGCTGAAACAACACATTATCAAAATTATACAGTAAGTGCAGGTGATACTTTATATTCAATTGCTAAAAAATTTACAGTGTCCGTTGATCTTATCAAACAGGATAATAAATTAGGTGATAATAATTTACAGACTAATCAAATTTTAAAAATTCGGCAATAATTAGTAGCCAATACCTTTGACATCCTCCCCGCCCTAAAGGGCTAGGATTCCTAGTTCAACGTTCCATATCTAGTTAATTGTATTACTACATTCAATCCCAATAGAGGGAACTCCCTAGGCGTTAATTCCCGCTAGTCCAGCGGTATGTATATTTATGGCTGCATTTATATCACGGTCATGTACTGAACCGCAACCACAACTCCATTTTCTAATATGTAACGGTTTTTTACCTGTTACTGCTCCACAATTAGAACAGATCTGACTGCTTGGATACCAAGGAGAGGTCTTGACTATAGTTCGACCATACCACTTGGCTTTATACTCTAATTGGCGGGTAAATTCACTCCAACTAGCATCGGATATTGCTTTAGATAGTTTGCGGTTACCAAGCATACCTGCAACGTTTAAATCCTCAAGACTAATCACTTGGTTTTCGTTGATTAGTTTGCTTGACA
>JBDLTW010000057.1:0-11232 GCA_039805605.1 Pseudomonadota bacterium | reverse complement strand
AACCGTTTGCAGTAATGGCTTTAAATTGCACTTCTATTGAAGCTAATTTAGCACAAATTAGAACTAAACAAGAATTTGAGTTATTAAATTCACCAACAGCGCCAATTGTGTTGTTACCACGCTTGGCAAACTCTATTATTGTGCCCGAAGTAGCTCCAAATTTAGCCTATTTGGGAGTAATGCTTGCAAATAACCCATGGCATTATTTATTATTTTACTATTTATTAGGACAACCTTCGGGGCTAGATTGGCTTAAACAAAGTAATTCACTAGGTTTGATTGTGACTAGTGCGAATTTTTCAGGTGGAACTATTATTAGTGATAATTATGAAGCGGAACAATCGTTAGCATCAATTGCTGATTATATTGTGGCACATGATCGTGATATCATTATGAAAAGCGATGATTCGCTAGTTGAGTTTATTGCTAATCAAGCTATTTATTTGCGTCGCTCTCGAGGTCTTGCTCCACAGCCATTTCAATTTAATTATACTATGCCAAGTGTCTTAGGCTTAGGTTGCCAACTTAAAAATAGTATAACTTTTATTCGTAATAATCAAGCCTTTGTTTCTCAATATTTAGGTGATATGGCATCAGTTTATACTATTGATTATTTTAAACAAGTTTTAGCCCATTATCAGCAAATTTTTAGTTTTACCCCACAGTTAGTGGTCAGCGATTTGCATCCTGATGCTTATGTTACTATTTATGCGCAACAGTTAGGAATTGAAACCTTAACTTTACAACATCATTTTGCTCATTTTGCTTCGGTAATTGCTAATGCACAAAGTTACCAACGTAATTTAGAGAATAGTTTATTAGGCTGTATTTTAGATGGATATGGCTATGGTGATGATGGTGAAGCATGGGGTGGAGAATTAATTCATTATTCAATGAGTGATGTAGAGTTTAAATTAATTTCGCAATTACCTAGCCTACGGATTATTGGTGGTGATATAGCGGAATTAGAACCGTGGCGAATTGCTTTGGCATGGTGTGTTGAGTACAATTTAGCGATACCAGAATATTTATTGGCTAATCGACAAGCTAATTTAGTTGTAGAACTGATTAAACAAAAACATGGCAATTTAACTACTAGTTTAGGGCGTAATTTTTCAGGTATAGCAGCTTTACTTAATGTAATTACTCAAGTTAGTTATGAAGGTCAGGCGGCTATGGTTTTAGAAAGTTTAGTTACCACGCCGATAGTTGCTCCTGATCTGATTTATTTAGATGATAAACTACGTCCTAACTTAGCTGACTTAATTAAATTAGTTTATCAAATTGGTGTTATAGAGCAAGATAGTATAACTGCGATAAATATTTTTTACGGTAGCTTAGCCAAAATGTTAGCCATGTGGATTAGTCAACATGCCAAAATTTTGAATATTTCGCAAGTAGCAATTTCTGGTGGTTGTTGGCAAAGCAAATACTTATTAGCCTTAGTTAGTGAACATTTAGCCAATTTAGCTATCGAATTAATTATTCCACAAAATTTACCCGTTAATGATGAGTGTATTAGCTTTGGTCAAGCATGGTACGGTGCACAGCTATTATTGAAACGTGGTAATAAAATTTAAACTATAAAAATTTATTGGAGAAAACTATGTGTTTAGCTGTCCCAACCCAAATAATTAAATTACTAGATAATCAAATGGCATTAACTTCACTAGCAGGTGTTGAAAAAGAAATTAGTTTAGCTTTATTAGCTGAACCTGTAAGTATCGGAGATTATGTTATTGTCCATGTTGGTTATGCATTAAGTAAATTAGATGAAGCTGATGCACAAAAAACTTTAGCCTATTTTACTGAATTATTAGATGAAGAAAATTATACTCAAACTAGGGAATAACGATTATGAAATATATTGATGAATTTAGAAACTCAGCAGTTGCACAACAATTAATTAAGCAAATTAAATTACTCGCTAATCCGCAACGAGAATATCGATTGATGGAATTTTGTGGGGGACATACTCATGCAATTCATCGTTATGCATTAAATCAAGTATTACCAAGTAACATTAAGTTAATTCATGGTCCTGGTTGTCCTGTCTGTGTTTTACCTATTCCCAGAATTGATCAAGCAATTTGGTTAGCTAGTCAAACTGAAGTTATTTTATGTTCCTATGCGGATATGCTTCGTGTACCAGGTGATCATCAAGATAGTTTAATTAAAGCTAAATCTCGTGGAGCTGATATCCGTATTGTCTATTCAGTGAATGATGCACTTGAATTAGCAAAACATAATCCAACCAAGCAAGTAGTGTTTTTTGCTATTGGTTTTGAAACAACAACACCACCAACAGCACATGCTATTTTAACCGCACAAAAATTAGGTTTAACCAATTTTAAAGTATTTGCTAATCATGTTTTAACTCCAGTTGCAATGGAGGCTATTTTAGATAGTGATGAAGTTAATTTAGATGGTTTTATTGGACCTTCACATGTTAGTATTATTATTGGTGCTAATGCCTATGCTCAGGTGGCTACTCAATATCAAAAACCAATTGTTATAGCAGGTTTTGAACCATTAGACATTTTACAATCAATCCTGTATTTATTAGAATTAATTAACCAAGGAAAAACAGAGATTATTAATCAATATTCACGAGCGGTATCTGCTAAGGGGAATTTAGCAGCGCAACAGATGGTATCTCAAGTATTTAAATTACGAGATGAATTTAGTTGGCGTGGTCTTGGTAGTATAGCTAAAAGTGGTTTAGCAATTAATGAAAATTTTCAAGGTTATGATGCTGAAAAATATTGGCAAATACCAATTTTTAAGACTAGTGATGTCAAGGCTTGTGAATGTCCACAAATTTTACGTGGCTTAAAACAACCACGTGAGTGTAAATTATTTGCTAAAGCATGTACTCCTGAGCATCCAATGGGAGCTTGTATGGTTTCTAGTGAAGGTGCATGTGCAGCTAGTTACCAGTATCGTATTGATTAAAAGTATAGAAAGAATTATTATGAAGCTTAATTTTAATGAAAAAGTTGATTTAACCATTGGTGCAGGTGGTAGAGCAATGTATCAATTGCTAAATCAATTAATTTTACAAGAGTTTGATAATGAATATTTGGCGCAACAATCGGATCAAGCCATTTTACCACCATTAGATGGAAAATTAGCTTTTTCAACTGATAGTTATGTAGTTTCACCATTATTTTTTAATGGGGGAGATATTGGATCTTTGGCTATTAATGGTACAGTAAATGATTTAGCTGTAGCTGGAGCAACGCCATTATATATTTCAGTTGGTTTAATTATTGAAGAAGGTTTTCCTCTTGCGGATCTACGCACGATTATTCAATCAATGGCTCAAGCTGCCCGTAATGCCAAAGTTAAAATTGTTACGGGCGATACTAAAGTGGTTGAACAAGGTAAAGGTGATGGTATATTTATTAATACCAGCGGAATTGGTGTAATTGCTGATGGAATTAATTTAAATAGCTCTCTCCAAGTTGGTGATAAGATTATTATTAATGGTTCAATAGCAGATCATGGTATGGCAATTTTATCTAAGCGTCAAGGCTTAGATTTTGCTAGTAATATTTGTTCTGATTGTGCTTCATTACATGATTTAATTGCTCACACCTTGCAGATTAAACCTCAAATACGCTGTATGCGAGATCCTACTCGTGGTGGCTTATCTGCAACGTTAAATGAATGGGCGCATTTTTATAAAATAGGAATTAATTTACACGAACAACAAATTATTGTTGAAGATAATGTACGTGGATTATGTGAACTACTTGGACTTGATCCACTACATATTGCTAATGAGGGTAAAGTATTGTTGATTTGTGCGGAAGCTGATGCTCATCAGGTAGTGGCACAAATGCGTCAACACCCTTTAGGTAAACAAGCTAGTATTATTGGTGAAATAACTAGCTTGGATGATAGTCAAGTGACGATGACAACGACTTTTGGTGGTAAACGCCGTGTAGATTGGTTAAGTGGTGAACAATTACCACGAATTTGTTAATAAAGTTTTTAAAAGGTGATTTTAAATGGTAAAACGTAGTACCAAGACAAGTACAACAAGCGCTAATGAAATAAAAAATCCTGTTAATGATCTTAATTTTGAGCAACAAATTGAAGATCATCAAGTTGCTAAAGCAACTATAGCTCATGAGAGTTTTAATCAGGAAACTATGCAGGTAATTGCACCTAATATTGAAATAGAAAATAAAACTAAATTTATTGAATCAGTTGAAGCTTTTTTAAATGGTCTATCGCCTGATGAAGCTGAAAGCTTACGTCAAGAATTAATGAATAAAGTTAATCAACTTTCTGAATATAAAATGGTAGTACATCCAGATGATATTCTAGCTAAAGATTGGCGAGAAGGTGGTTACCCATATTTAAATTTAATGTCGCGTAAAAATTATGAACGACAAAAATATCGTTTACAGGTTGAGTTATTAAAATTACAAGCTTGGGTAAAAGAAACTGGACAAAAAGTTGTGATTTTATTTGAAGGTCGAGATGCAGCTGGTAAAGGTGGTACAATCAAACGGATGATGGAACATTTAAATCCACGTGGTGCTAGAGTTGTCGCACTAGAAAAACCTACTGAAACTGAGCGTGGTCAATGGTATTTTCAGCGTTATATTCAAAATTTACCTACGGCAGGAGAAATTGTTTTATTTGATCGCTCATGGTATAACCGTGCTGGAGTTGAACGAGTAATGGGCTTTTGTAGCGATGCTGAATATCAAGAGTTTATGCGCCAAACGCCAGAGTTTGAACGGATGTTAACACGGAGTGGAATTCATTTAATTAAATTCTGGTTCTCAGTTAGTCAAACAGAACAACGTCGTCGATTTAAAGAGCGTAAAGTACATCCTTTAAAACAATGGAAGTTATCTCCCGTTGATATTGCATCACTAGATAAATGGGATAATTATACCCAAGCAAAAGAAGCTATGTTTTATGCAACAGATACAACCGATGCACCATGGATTGTAATCAAATCTGATTGTAAAAAACGTGCACGTCTAAATGCATTACGCTATGTTTTGCATAAATTAAATTATACAGGTAAAGATTTAACTAATATTGGTGCTTTAGATCCATTAATTATTGGGCGTCCACATAATAGTTTAGAATATAATAAAGATTAATTAAATTAGTTGCTTAGCGATAATATTTGACTAGTTTACTAGGATAATAACCTTAAAAAAAATATGACTATTTAACGCTAATCTGCTATAATCATGGTATAAATAATATGCAATTTTGTTGAGATAAAAAATAATAGAGTTGCATATTTACTACAATTTCTGTAATTTAGGGAGTAGGCTTTATGAGTCACTATTATTTCTTACCACATCAGCGTATTGACGATATGTTAGCTTTATTACAAGCTGATGGTTATCGTTGTGTAGCTCCGCGTCATCATGACAGTGAAATAAACTATGATACTATAAACAAGGCCAAAGATTTACCATGGGGATATCATGATAAACAGCAACCTGGTCATTATGAATTAAGCAAAAGTGATCACCAACATGCATTTGGGTTCACCTTGCCAACTGCTTCAGTTAAACCAATGTTATTTAAAGCCAAAGAAAATGTTTGGAAAGTTCAACGCAATTCAGAAGGTAAATTAGCTTTTGAACCCATTGTAGAATTTGAGGCAATTGCAGTATTTGGGGTTCGTCCTTGTGATTTACGCGGTATTGAAATTCAAGATCGTGTCTTTATGGAAAATTCATATAATGATATTCGTTATATCAAGCGTCGGGAACATCAATTTCTAATTGCTATGAATTGTACTAAAGCTCATAGCAACTGTTTTTGTGTTGCATTAGGTGATAGTCCACATGCTGATAAAGGCTTTGATTTAGCTATGACAGAACTGGAGGGAGATGGTTTTGTAGTGGAGATTGGCAGTGATAAAGGACGTCATTTACTTGATCGTTTAAATTTAGAAGCCGCTACTGGTGGTCAAGCTCAACGTGCAGTACATAAAGTTGAACAAGCGGCTATCCAGCAAACTAAATCTTTGCCACCAATTAAACAGATTGAAGCTAAGCTAATGGCTAATTTAGAGCATCCACAATGGGATGATGTAGCTAGTCGTTGCTTATCTTGTGGTAGTTGTACTCAAGCCTGTCCTACTTGTTTTTGTCATACCGAACGTGATGAAGCCAATGTGTTGGGCACTGAAACTCATCATACTCGTGAATGGGATTCTTGTTTTAGTATTGATCATAGTTATACTCATGGTGAAACTTATCGAGAAAATCCTAAGTATCGTTATCGTCAATGGTTAACACATAAATTCTCAACATGGCGGGATCAATTCCGTACTAAAGGTTGTGTTGGCTGTGGTCGCTGTGTTACATGGTGTCCAGTTAAAATTGATGTAGTTGATGAAATTAACACTATTTGCAAGTAAGAGAGATAATTATGCTGTATACCAATGATGCCTATACTCCCTATGAAGCGGAGATAGTTGAATTTATTAAAGAACATCACGATATTTTTACCATTCGTTTAAAATTTACTGATCCAGCGTTAGAAAATAAATATTTTTTCCGCCCTGGTCAATTTAATATGATTTATTTATATGGGATAGGTGAAGTTGCTATTTCAATTGTAAATGATCGTAATCATCAACAAGGTCGTTTTGAACACACTATTCAAGTTGTGGGACGTATTACCAAGGGAATGATGAAATTAAATACAGGTGATAAAGTTGGAATTCGTGGTCCATTTGGTACTTCTTGGCCAATGAGCGAAGCTAAAGGTAAAGATGTTATTATTGTAACTGGTGGCTTAGGTAATGCACCTTTAGTCGCAGCTACTGAAGAAATTTTACGTAATCGTGATCAATATGGTAAACTATGTGTATTGCATGGTATTCGGAGTTCTGATTTATTGATTTATGAAGATATGTATACACGCTGGAATAATTCTCCAGATACTAAAGTCTATATGGCAACCAGTAATAGTGATCCAGTCGATAATGGAAAATGGACATGGGGACATGGCTATGTAACTAACTTTATTCCACAATTAGATGTTGATTTTGCTAATTCAATTGTTATGACTGTAGGTCCTGAACCAATGATGATCGGGGTAGCTAAATCATTTATTCAGGCAGGAGTAAAACCTGAAAATGTTTATGTTAGTTTAGAACGTAGTATGAAATGTGCAATTGGTCATTGTGGTCACTGTCAATTAGGTTCGCAGTTTATTTGTAAGGATGGTGCGGTTTATCCTTATCCTGCTTGTGAAAAACTTTTAGAAGTGAAAGGATTGTAAAATGTCAGCCCATGATAAATTATTAGGTTTATCTGCTCGACCTAAAATTGCGGTGCATAAATTTAGTTCCTGTGATGGTTGTCAACTAGCTTTAATCAATGATGCAGTATCATTAATTGAATTATCAAGTTTAGTTGATGTAGTGCATTTTGCTGAAGCTGGTCCATTAGATGAATTTGCTGAAGTTGATTTAGCTATTATTGAAGGCTCAGTTAATACCAAGCACGATATTCATCGTTTAGAAAAAATTCGTGCTCAAGCCAAATATTTATTATGTATTGGTGCTTGTGCCTTAACTGGAGGTATTCAAGGATTACGTAATTTTACTAATCCACAACAATTATTACATTGGCAACATGATATTTATCCTCAAGAAACTCAGATAGTTATTGATGAAGATTTAGCCACTGCCAAAGCCATTCATGAATATGTAAATGTTGATTTTGAAATTCCAGGATGCCCAGTTACTAGTGCGCAAATTATGCATGCTATTCGTTCGATTTTATTTGGCGTTGAGCCTGAAAAAAATGTTGACCCTGTGTGTACTTCATGTAAACACGCTGGAGTAACTTGTGTTATGGTTGCTAAAAATGAACCTTGTTTAGGTCCTGTGGTGGCTAATGGTTGCGAAGCATTATGTCCTAAATTAGGACGTGGTTGTTATGGTTGTTATGGTTCATCGAAGTATGCAAATATGGATGCAATGAAAAATAAATTGCGGGAAATGGGCTTAACTGAACAACAGATTATGCATAAATTTCACCATATTAATAGTCAAGATGCTAAATTCAAGGGAGAATAAGCATGAGTGTAACTAAAACTACTAAAATTGAAGTACCTATTTTAGCTCGTGTTGAAGGCGAGGGTGCATTAGATATTGAAATTGAAAATAATGAAATAAAGAAATGTGAGTTAAGAATTTATGAACCACCGCGTTATTTTGAAAAATTTCTTGAAGGGCGGGAACCTAATGAAATTATTGATGCGGTAGCAAGGATTTGTGGAATTTGTCCTTTAGCTTATCAAACAGCCGCTGCTCAAGCTATGGAACAAGTATTTGGCATTGAAATTTCGCCATGGGCAAAAGACATGCGCTTATTAATGATGTTAGGGCAGTGGATCCATTCACAATATCTGCATGTACATTTGTTAGCTGCTCCTGATTTTTTAGGCTATCGTTCAGGAATTGAAATGGCCAAAGATTATCCTAATGAAGTATTACGTGGAGTAAGATTACAGCATCTAGGTAATGATATTATGAAGTTATTAGGTGGTCGTTCAGTACATCCTAATGGCGTAAAATTAGGCGGTTTTTGGAGTTCGCCTAAAGAATCAACTGTAAAAGCATTTATCCCACGTCTTGAAGCAGCATTAAAAGATGCTAAAGAAGTGATTGAATTTGTAGCTAAATTACCATTTCCTGATACAACTATTCCATTTAAACAAGTTAGTTTACGTCATCCAACGGAATATCCAGTAATTGCAAGTGGTGTGATTACTTCAGATGGTGAAGAGTTTGACATAGCAGACTGGGAACATCATTTTAAAGAGTTTCATGCCCCACAATCAACGGCATTACATTCAACTACATTAGACGATAAACCAATTTTACTTGGACCATTACCACGTTTAAATTTAAATTTTGATCGCTTACCTAAGCATATTCAAGATATGGCCAATGCGACAGGAATAACTTTCCCAAGTAATAATATGTTCCATTCAGTGGTAGCTCGTGCTATTGAGGGATATTGGGCAATTGAACGTGCCTTAGAAATTTGTCAAGCTTATACTTATACAGATACTCCTAGTGCTCCTGAACAGTATGCAGCAGGAAGCGCGTGGGCTGCTGTTGAGGCTCCGCGTGGTATCCAAATTGATAAATTTGATTTTGATGCTCAAGGTAAAGCTACGCATATTCGGATTTCAGCACCAACTTCACAAAATTTACCATGTATGGAAGCTGATTTAAGGATTGCTTTGAAAAATTTTGGCTTAGATCGTCCTAATCATGAGTTGCAGTTACATGCCGAAATGGTTGTACGTAATTATGATCCATGTATTTCATGTTCAGCACATTTTTTAACTTTAAATGTAGTGCGAAATTAAATTGAAAACCTTAGTTTTAGGGATTGGTTCACCATTTGCTGATGATACAGCTGGTTGGCTTGTTGCTGACTCTCTAGCGCAACAAGCTGAATTGACCGATTTAATTGCAACTGGCGTGCTAACGATAGCTACTGAGGATCGCCCTGGTTTAGACTTATTATGTTGGTTGGAATGTGATTATCAACAAATTTATTTAATTGATATGGTTAAGACTAATTTGGCTGAGACAGGAAATATTTATACTCTTAGAGCTAAAGAAATTATTGGCTTTTCTGGTATGTTATCTTCGCATAATTTAGGTGTCTCACCATCATTAGCACTAGCTGAAGTATTGGGTTTTAATATCAATAATATTGAGTTTTGGGGTATTGAGGGCGAACGTTATCGCCCTGATCAACAAATTAGTTCTGCAATGCTAAATTCAGTAAGTAAAGTCGTTAAAGAACTATTAAATAAATTAATTAAAATATAATAGCAACAAAATAATTAAGTTGCTATTATGTTTACTCCTAGTTTAGGCAATTCATTTATCACCAGTTCATTATCATCAAAAATAATCAATTCATCATTAGCGCAATTAAGATTTGCGGTTAGTTTCTGAATATCTTCGTCAATATTTTCTTTGGGGCTAAATAAAACTCCAGTAAAATGGTGGTTCAGTTGATAATATTTTAATAATTCTAAAGTACGATTCTTATCGGCACTAGTCCAAAGCATACATTGATTGGGATCTTGTTGTCTTAGAAATTTAACTAATGATTTATTACAATTAGTTTTAATTAAATTTTGCTTAAAATAATCTTGTTTTAGTTGGCTAATATTATCTATCTCAAGTTGACTAAGATGTGGATATTTATTACGAATAATTTCTCGAGTAATTCGCTGAGTATCCTTAATAGAATTTAAGCCAAAACAAGATAGTGCGTAGTTATAGGCTAGATTGTTTAAGGCATCAGTATAAATTAAAGTATTATCCAAATCAAATATATAATTATATTTATTTTGCTTAGAAGAATATATATTGTTGTGCACTTGCTGGGTTTCCTGTTATTTTTAGATTATAATTATCAATTATTTTAATCATCTCAATAGAGCTATGATATAAGGTTTTAACTTCGTTATCTAAGTCTTTATTTAAGCCAAAGCGTGAGTTCTTTTGGTCTTTTTCTGGATTATAAATTTTATAGCGAGATATTTCATATTTTTTAGCCGCTTCCATGGCATGCCGAGAGCCACTATCTCCTTCACCATGTCGATAACTAGCCACTAAAATAATAGCTTTTGCGAACATTGCTTGTAAACGATCTCGATCAATAAATCTTTTGATTGCTTCATGTTTTGCCGTTGGAGCTTGATAATATTCTGAAATTAGCAGTCCTCCATTATTAACTATTTCTTCAGCTAGAGCATTATTTTCATTTGGGTAAATTTTATTAATTGGTGATGGTAGAATAGCAATCGTTTTGCCTTTATGTTCTAAGCAAACTTGATGTGCAATTGTATCACAACCAGTAGCTAGTCCGCTAACTATCACTAAGTTTTGATTAACTAATTGTTTAACAACTTCTTGTTCTCGTAGATAAATATCTTCATCAGGATCAAGTAAGCCAATTACCGCAACATTATTATTTAAATTACTGAGTAAAGATATATCACCACGGTAAAATAATAGATAAGGTTTCTCACTGTTATTTTTTACGTTCTTATTAATAACTGGAAATTCAGGATCATAAGCACAAATAAATCCACTTTCATGATCCTGATCGTTAAAATTCATCGCTATTTTTTCGGCAATTTCATCTAGATGGTGATTATCTATTAGTTCCTCTTTATATTTAGGGTTGT
>JBDLTW010000056.1:0-7447 GCA_039805605.1 Pseudomonadota bacterium | reverse complement strand
ATTTTTTTGATAAAATTGTTGTAATTGCCGCTGTTAATGTAGTTTTTCCATGATCAACGTGACCAATCGTTCCTACGTTTACATGCGGTTTCGTACGTTCAAATTTTTCTTTAGCCATTTTATTTCCTTAAAAGGCTGTGATAGTCAAAGAACTTAACTATCACATAGTTTTATTATCTTTAAATTATTTTTTAGAAACTACTGCATCAGCAATATGTTTTGGTGCTTCAGCATAATGTTTAAATTCCATTGAGTAAGTAGCACGTCCTTGAGTTTTAGAACGTAAGTCTGTTGAGTAACCAAACATTTCTGCTAATGGAACTTCAGCACGAACTTTTTTACCACCAGATTCATCATCATCCATACCTTGGATAATACCACGGCGAGATGATAAATCACCCATAACATCACCCATATACTCTTCTGGAGTTTCAACTTCAACTGACATCATTGGCTCTAATAATACTGGTTGAGCTTTACGCATACCATCTTTAAATGCCATTGAACCAGCTAATTCAAATGCTAATTGTGAAGAATCCACATCATGATATGAACCATCAAATAAAGCAACTTTTACGTCAACTACAGGGTAACCTGCAACCACGCCTGATTTCATTGCTTGTTGAACACCATAATCTACTGAAGGAATAAATTCACGTGGAACTGTACCACCTTTAATTTCATCAGCAAATTTATAACCATTACCTTCACCAGTTGGCTCTAAACGAATCCATACATGACCGTATTGACCTTTACCACCTGATTGTTTAACATGTTTACCTTCAACTTCAACTGAATTGCGGATTGTTTCACGGTAAGCAACTTGAGGAGCACCAACGTTAGCTTCAACGCTAAATTCACGTTTCATACGATCAACAATAATTTCTAAGTGTAATTCACCCATACCAGAAATAATTGTTTGATTAGTTTCTTCATCAGAACGTACACGGAATGACGGATCTTCTTTTGCTAAACGACCTAATGCAATACCCATTTTTTCTTGGTCAGCTTTAGTTTTTGGCTCAATAGCAATATGAATTACTGGCTCAGGAAATTCCATACGCTCTAAAGTAATTTCATTATTGATATCACATAAAGTTTCACCAGTGGTAACTTCTTTTAAACCAATCGCAGCAGCAATATCACCAGCACGAACTTCATCAATCTCTTCACGATTGTTAGCATGCATCTGTACAATACGTCCGATACGCTCTTTTTTACCTTTAATTGGGTTATAAACGGTATCACCTGATTTAACCACTCCCGAATAAACACGGAAGAAAGTTAATTGACCTACAAATGGATCAGTCATTAATTTAAATGCTAATGCTGAAAATGGTGCATCATCCGCTGATTCACGGGTAGCTGGAGTACCATTTGGTAATTCACCTTTAACCGCTTCAATATCAACTGGAGATGGTAAGTATTCCACAACTGCATCAAGCATAGCTTGAACACCTTTGTTTTTGAATGCTGAACCGCAGAACATAGGAATAATTTCACAAGCAATTGTACGTTGACGAATAGCTGCTTTAATTTCCTCTTCGCTTAATTCACCACCATCTAAGTATTTCATCATTAGATCTTCATTAGCTTCTGCTGCAGTTTCAACTAATTTAGCACGCCATTCATCACAAATGTCAACTAAATCAGCAGGAATATCTACATATTCAAATTTCATACCTTGTGATGCTTCATCCCAAGCAATTGCCTTCATTTTAACTAAGTCAATTACTCCAGTGAAGTTTTCTTCAGCACCAATTGGAACTTGCATTGCAACTGGATTACCTTTTAAGCGATTTTTTACGCCATCAATTACTTTAAAAAAGTTAGCACCTTGACGATCCATTTTATTAACAAATGCAATCCGTGGTACTTTATATTTATTTGCTTGACGCCATACAGTTTCAGATTGAGGTTGAACACCACCAACCGCACAATAAACCATACATGCACCATCTAACACGCGCATAGAACGTTCTACTTCAATAGTGAAATCCACGTGTCCTGGAGTATCAATAATGTTAATACGATGCTCAGGGAATTTGCCATCCATACCACGCCAGAACGCTGTTGTTGCAGCTGAAGTAATCGTGATACCACGCTCTTGCTCCTGCTCCATCCAATCCATTGTTGCTGCACCATCATGTACTTCACCAATTTTGTGATTTACACCAGTGTAGAATAATACACGTTCAGTCGTTGTAGTTTTTCCCGCATCAATATGCGCAGAAATACCTATATTACGATATCTTTCAATCGGGGTTTTTCTAGCCATTTAGCTTATCTCCAAAGATTAATAACGGAAATGTGCAAAAGCTTTATTTGCTTCAGCCATTCTATGAGTTTCTTCACGACGTTTCATTGCTGAACCACGACCTTCTAAAGCCTCTAACATCTCATTAGCTAAACGAACATCCATAGATTTTTCACCACGTTTGCGCGCAGCATCACGTAACCAGCGCATTGCTAATGCAACTTGACGCTCTGGAGCAACTTCTACAGGAATTTGATAGTTAGCACCACCAACACGGCGTGATTTTAATTCAACAATTGGCTTAACTGCTTCTAATGCTTGATTAAAAACTTCTAATGCTTCTTTTTTTGATTTATTTGCAACGATGTCTAAAGCACCATAAACAATTTTTTCGGCAACGGCTTTTTTACCGCTTTCCATAATAATATTCATGAATTTTGACAATGTTTGGCTACCAAACTTAGGATCTGGTAACACATTTCTTTTTTCGACTTCTCTACGTCTAGGCATAATCTCTTTTCCTTTAAAAACCAAATATTATTTAGGACGTTTAGCACCGTATTTAGAACGGCTTTGTTTACGATTTTTAACACCAGCTAAATCTAGTGAACCACGTACAGTATGGTAACGCACACCTGGTAAGTCTTTTACACGACCACCGCGAATTAAAACTACGCTATGCTCTTGTAAATTATGACCTTCACCACCGATATAGCTATTTACTGTAAAGCCATTAGTTAAACGTACACGGCATACTTTACGTAATGCTGAATTTGGTTTTTTAGGAGTTGTAGTATAAACACGAACACACACACCACGACGTTGAGGACAATTCGCTAATGCAGGAGATTTACTCTTGTAACGAACACTCACACGAGGTTTTCTTACTAATTGATTAATTGTAGGCATTATCTTCCTTCTTTTATTAAAAAAATACTGAAGTATCTTAGATCACTCAGAATATGTTTTGGATCTATAACCTCCAAGCCTAAAGCCGATTATGAAAAAGCTAACGATAAACATTAACTTGGATAATAATTTGCTTCACCTTATACTTATATCTATAAAATATAACCCTTTATTTTAACATGTTTTTAATCTAATTTGCAAATTAATTTTTAAATAGTCCTTAATGTATACCACAAATACCATAGTTAAAAAAATTAACCAGCAAAGTAGTCTTGAACAGAGCCCAAAAATATTTTCATACTAACCGCCAGAGCTTCTTCGTCAATATCAAATTTTGGATGATGATGAGGATAAATAATTCCCTTATCTAGATTACCAGCACCAACAAACATAAAACACCCTTGTACCTGTTGTAAATATGCCGAAAAATCTTCACCTGCCATATTTGGTTGCATCTTATCCACCCATGTAGCACCTAATACTTTGGTAACGGTATTTTCAACAAATTTAGCTACTTCAGGATGATTAATAACTGCAGCATAAGCATATGTATAATCAAAGATGTACTCTGCACCATGTGCACTAGTAATGCCTTTAATAATTCGCTCCATTAATTTAGGTATTTCTAAACGTAGTTTTTCATCAAAGGTTCGCACTGTACCACAAATTTCAGCTGAATTAGGTAAAATATTATAAGCTGTTCCACTAATAAATTTAGTAATCGATAAAACTGCAGGATCTAAAGGATTAATTTGTCTTGATACTATATGTTGTAAGTTAGTTACAACTTGGGCACCAATAGTAATCGTATCTATGGCATTATGCGGAAATCCGCCATGACCACCTTTACCCTTAATCTCTATTTTAAAATTATCTGGTGATGCCATCATTGGACCGCCGATAATACCAACTTTACCTAAAGGCATAGTTGACCATAAGTGAATACCTAAAATCATATCCACACCATCAAGAACACCTAACTTGACTAATTCTTGAGCGCCACCTGGTGGTAACTCTTCTGCGTGTTGAAAAATTAACCTTATTTCACCATCAATCATTTCCCTGTATTGGCTTAATATTTTTGCTACACCTAATAAACTAGCAGTATGACCATCATGGCCACAGGCGTGCATAACACCATGATTTTCTGATTTATATGTACATTCATTTAATTCAGTTAAAGCTAAAGCATCCATATCGGCACGCAATGCTAATACTTTACCTTGCTTACTACCAATTAAACGTGCTACCACGCTATTTGGCGTTGGTTGGATAATTTCATAACCACCAAATTCATTTAAACGCTCAACTACAAATTTTGCAGTATTAATTTCTTGATAAGATAACTCTGGTTTACGATGTAATTCACGTCGCCACTGGACAACCAACGGATAAATCTGACTAACCTGATTTTCTATATTTAATAGCATTTTATCAATATTCCTTTATTTTTAATTTTACTTTTTTAGCACTACTATACTTCAAATTAACTAAAATTTAGCATCTTGCTTAGTGATTTGTAAAGATATATAAGTCATTAAACTAACAAAAATTAGCCATATTGCAATACTTGCCATATAACCAGTTGTTTGATACAAGAAATTCTCAATCACTGGTGTTAAACCACCAACAAGTGACATGCCTAAACAAAAACTAAATGCGACACCACGATAACGACATTGCACGGGAAAAAGCTGTTTTAAGTACGCATTAGATGGACCAAGTAAAAACTCATTAATCACAACTAAGCTGATTTCAGCAACAATTACCCACTTAATAAGCATACTTTGTAACATTAAACTTAATGGAATAGCCAAAACAATCAAACAAATCGATGCTTGACGCATAACTTTATGAGGGCTTATTCGATCTGCAATAAATCCCGAACTTAATAAAACCAGAACAGCAATAATTGACAGTGAAAACTGTAAAAGCATAAATTCAAAACTAGTCAAATAGTTCTTGGTTTTTAACACTGGATTAATAAATGCTAATACAGTAGTAAATGGTAAAGTTGCAAACCCACCAATACATACCCCAGCAAACATTTGTCGACGATAATTAGTAAAAATTGCAGATAAATTAATATGTTGGTTTAAATCATGACCAGATACTGATTCACTCATACCTTGCCGAAAAAATATAGTAATTAAACCAATTATTCCACCAATAATAAAAGCTAGTCGCCAATTAGGATGTATAGGATTTAATGCAGTTAAACCCATACCAACTAAAGAAGCGCCAACTGAACCAATTAGTGCCATTGCCGTTAAAATAGCACCGATAAAACTGATATTTTTCTCACGCGCTATTTCAACAACATAAATACCAGCACCACTATATTCGCCACCAAAACACAACATTTGAACAGCCCGAATGCCAATTAATATGATTATAGCATAAACACCAATGCTTGCATATCCAGGTAATACACCGATTAATAAGGTTGCAATAGCAATACCATATAATGAACATAATAGTGATACCTTACGCCCAAATTTATCACCAATTATACCAAACACAATTCCACCAATAGGTCGAGCTATTGAAGCAATGAGTATCGCATAAAACCCCATAATTAAGGAATCATACTCAGAGTGCCCAACAAAAAATGTGGGAGCTAAAAATGGCAGAAATAAAGTAAATATAGAATAATCATAATATTCAATAAAAGTACCCAGTGATGCCAACAGCAAAGATTTTTTCAAACTCATAATTTTATTACCTATAGATACTTATTGAAATATATTCTAAGTAAATTTATTAGCTAACTATTCTTGACTCAGTGAATAATTCAATTTCTTCCACAATTTAACACCACCATCCATAGATAATACATTAGTATAACCCATTTGTTGTAGATTATATGCAGATAAAGCAGAACGAAATCCACCACCGCAATATAATACAATAGACGTATTTTTATCTGCAACTAATTTAGCTATATCCCGTTCTATAATTCCGCGACCAAGATGAATAGCACTAGGTAAATGACCAGTTTGCCATTCATGATCTTCACGAACATCAATTAAAATAAACCGTTTCGTTTCTAATTGCCGATAAACATAATCAACGGAACATTCTTTAATCTGTGGACGAATAGCATTAACTAAATTTTCAAAATCAGGATCATGTTGCATTTTTTTACCTTTAAAAATTATTTAATTGATTTGATGAATTAACTCATTAATTGGTTTTCTAGTTTTAGCCCGAGGCTGATTTAGCCGATAACCAAGACAACAAAATACACTAACTTCATATTTAGTCAAATCAATAATTTGTTGTTGTTCTAAAATTTGATGAATTGGTTCAGGAATAAAACCTTCAATCGGGCAAGAATCAATTCCTATTTGAGCCGCTGCAGTCATTAAATTACCTAAAGCAATATAAGCTTGTTTAGTTGCCCAATCTGTTAAATAGCGTTGATTTTCATTAACTTTAATTACATCTATTTGATGTTGGTCAATTAGATTTTTGCGTAGTTCTAATAATTCAGCAGGAGTTTGTTGTATATCAGCAACTATATGCTGATAATAATCATCTCTCACGCTCACATCTTTTTTAGTCACAAACATTAACACATGACTAGCGCTAAATAATTGTTTTTGAGCTCCCCACATATGTGGATGCAACTTCGTTAATAAATCATGATTATTTAAAACAAATACTTCATAAGGTTGTAAACCAAATGATGAAGGTGACAACCGAATAACTTCATATAAAAAACTCATATCTGTGTCAGCAATTTTTTTATTATTATCGAACTCTTTACAAGCATGGCGCCAATTATATGCCTGTAAGATTAAATCAATTAAATTTTGCATTATAACTCCTTTAATGATTAATTATTCACTTATGTATTGACCTCCGCACCGCCCTAAAGTGCGAGGATTCCTAGTTCAACGTTCCATATCTAGTTGATTGCATTACTACATTCAACCACAATAGAGGAAACTCCCTAGGCGTTAATTTCCACTAATCCAGCGGTATGTATATTTATGGCTGCATTTATATCACGGTCATGTGTTGAACCGCAATTACAAGTCCATTTTCTAATATACAACGGTTTTTTACCTGTTACAGTGCCACAGTTAGAGCAAATCTGACTGCTTGGATACCAAGGCGATATTTTGGCTATGGTTCCCGACCATACCAATTGGCTTTATACTCTAATTGGCGTGTAAATTCACTCCAACTAGCATCGGATATTGCTTTAGATAGTTTACGGTTACCAAGCATACCTGCAATGTTTAAATCCTCAAGACTAATAACTTGGTTTTC
>JBDLTW010000055.1:0-5439 GCA_039805605.1 Pseudomonadota bacterium | reverse complement strand
TGACTAAAGGTTTTAGCTAAATTGCGACAGCTTAATAAAGTATTACTCATAACGCAAGGCCTCCGCAGGATTAATTTTAGCCGCTGCTAAACTTGGATAAATTGTAGCTATTATACTTAATAAAATTGAGACACTAAAAATAGTAAATACATCGCTAAATTCTACTTGAGAAGGTAGGTAATCAATCAAATAAACTGCACCTGAAATTAGTTTGGTATGCGTTAGCACTTCAATACCATGAACAATATCTCCAATACTAAAAGATAGAATTACCCCTAAAATAGTTCCGCTAACTGTGCCAATAATACCAGAAATTCCACCTTGGAGCATAAATATTTTCATAATGCTAGTAGGCGAAGCCCCCATTGTTTGTAATATTGCTATATCACTTTTTTTATCATTAACTGTCATAACTAATGTTGACACTAAATTAAAAGCAGCTACTGCTACAATAAGAGTCAAAATGACAAACATCATTTTCTTTTCCATCGCTACAGCTGCAAAATAATTAGCGTGCTGATCAATCCAATCTTGAATAATAAATTCATTCGGTAAGGTAGCATATAACTGTTGTTTAATTTCTTGAGTTTGCATTACATTGTTAACTTTTAAACGCAATCCAGTAACACTCTGTGGCGTTTGAAATAAAATTTGTGCTTGATTTAAACCAATGAAAATTAATGAACTATCATATTCATACATATGCGAATCAAAAATACCACTTATAGTAAACTGTTTTAATCGAGGTACCATGCCTGCAGGAGTAATTTGTCCATCAGGAGTAATTATAGTAATTTTATCGCCTAAATCAACACCTAATTGACGTGCCATGTCTTTGCCAATTACTGCGTTAAAATTACTATTATTTAAGCTACTAAAACTACCTTTAATAATAGTGTGAGTAATTTGATCAACTTGTGATTCATAATTTGCCTGTACTCCACGGATTAATGCACCACCCACACTACCATCATAAGAAATTAATCCCTGACCATCAATATAAGGAGCATATGCCAAAACATTTGAATTTTTTAAAACAAGTTGCCCTAATTGTTGCCAGTTACTTATTACATTGGTTGCTGATGTTATTTGCATGTGTGCCGATACGCCAATTATTTTATTACGTATTTCTCGTTGAAATCCATTCATTACAGATAACACTGTAATTAAAGCGGCCACACCTAATGCTATTCCAATAATTGAAACTAGTGAAATAAAAGATACAAAGCTATTTTTTTGTTTCGCTCGTAAATAGCGCAAACCAACCATTAACTCAAATTTATTGAACAAAATTAGTTCCTTTTATAAAAAAACCATTGGTATTTTACCAATGGCAATTATTTGTTATTTTTTAGAATATGGGTTAATCAAATTATCTACTAAAGTATGCAAAACTTGTTGGACTTGCAAAGGATTCACCTCCATTAATAACGCATCTTCATAAGCATCTTGCATCATTTGTTGTAACTCTTCAATATTTTGACGCATTACCTTAATTTTCTCAGTACAAGCAATAGTGCTTAAATCTTCTCGTTGCCAAACTGGTAATTCTAAATCATAGTTCATTTTAATGCTTTTTCTTAGTTTTACTTGACTTTGCCATTTTAGATTTACTACTTCGTCCAGTTTTCTTAGTTGCCTTAATATGTCCTGAGCGTGAAGCACTAGCAATTTGATGACGATTTCCATGGCGATACTTAACATTACGTCCATGCCGACGTGAATGGCTATAACGCCCACCGCCACTACCACTAGGTAGAGCCTCATTACGAATGTCTTGATAATTTTCTAAACTAGTATTACCATCACCATCTTCTTCTTGTTGTACAATACGTTTAGCTCCAACATAATGTTGAACCCAATAGCCACTAAAATCAGAAATTTGAATATTTTCTCCAGTGCGTGGTGATTGAATAAATTTATTATTCCCCATATAAATACCAATATGTGAAATTCGACTACCACCCATAGTTTTAAAGAAAATCAAGTCACCTGGTTGCAAATCTTTAATATCAATTTTCTTACCAACTTTTGCCATTTCAGCGGCTGTACGAGGTAAAGTGATACCTAAAGATTTTTTAAACACATAACGAACAAATCCACTGCAATCCATACCAGTATCTGGAGTGTTACCACCCCATTTATACGCAATCCCCATTAAACTAATAGATTGTAACAACATATTACCAATTGCATCTTGAGTACTTGATTTGATTGAGTTTTTAGGAGGACTCTTATCAATATTAGTATCAGTGCTGTCAATACTATTTGAATTAGATTTTTGTGTGGCAACAGTAGCGATTGGATCGCTCGCATTATCATGATCTGCAAAACATAGCATAGGATTAGTTAACGCTAATATGCTAATTAAAAACCCACTAAAAATTGATTTTTTCATATATTTATAATTTTATTGAATACTTATTTGAATTAAAACTTGCTTTATCAAATTGAATTATGCCAAGAATGTTAAATTTAAATTTTAGGATTTATCGAAAATATTGACTTAAAATACTTCACTTACGGTACAATAGCTTTATTTTTTATAAAAATATCACTAAAGATCACTAATCTATTTAGCTATTAGCTAAAATTTTAGCCTTGTAACAAAATAGTTTTAGTTATTTCATAGCTATTCAATTAAAACGTGATTATATCATAATGTAGATAATTTCGTGATTTTTCTTATAGCAATAAGCATGTCCCAAATTTTATTTAACAAAAATTGAATAATAAAGTTGACTAATTTAGTCAGGTATTATACAATACAGTACTTCAATCAAATCATTAATGTTTACTTGACAAATTTACTAGGTTAATGTACAATATCGGCATTATTTTTTTTGTGGATATTCTTGAAATGAAATTAACTACTAAAGGTAAATTTGCAGTTACTGCGTTATTAGATATTGCAATTTATAGTGAAGGTAATCAAAAACCAATTACTTTATATAATGTTAGCGAACGACAAAATATATCCTTGTCTTATTTGGAGCAGTTATTTGTAAAGCTACGTAAAAGTAATGTAGTTAAGAGTTATAAAGGTCCTGGTGGTGGTTACGTATTAATGCGTAATTTAGATACAATTACCATTGCAGAAATTATTAAAGCAGTTGATGAAGACATGGATGCACGAACATGCCGAGGTAACCGCAATTGTAGAGATAATAGCAAATGCCTAACTCATGATTTATGGGCTGGTTTAACTCATGAAATGTATGATTATTTAGGGCAAATTACATTACAAGATTTACTAAGAAAAGCTGAAACTAAAGAGCCAACTAAAATTATGTTTTGCCGAACTTAAGCAAAATTAAAAAATAAAATTAAAAGGAAAAATCATGGCAGTTAATCTACCAATTTATTTGGATAGCTCAGCAACAACGCAACTTGATCCTCGAGTATTAGATAAAATGTTACCTTATTTGACTAATCATTATGGTAATCCAGCATCTCGTTCACATCAGTTTGGTTGGGAAGCAGAAAAAGCCGTTGAACTAGCACGGGAACAGGTTGCTAATACCATAGGCTGTGACGCAAAAGAAATCATTTGGACTTCAGGCGCTACTGAAGCAATTAATCTAGCAATTAAGGGTGCAGCACAGTTTTATCAAGATAAAGGTAAACATTTAGTTACCATTAAAACAGAACATAAAGCGACTCTTGATACAATGCGAGAATTAGAGCGCATTGGTTTTGAAGTAACCTATTTAAATCCTCAAGAAAATGGTCTAGTTGACTTAGCAACCTTTAGTGCAGCTCTACGTCCAGATACAATTTTGGCTTCGGTGATGTCAGTAAATAATGAAATTGGAGTTATTCAAGATATAAAAAGCTTAGGTGAAATATGTCGTAAACATGGTGTTATTTTTCATGTTGATTCAGCTCAAGCTGTAGGTAAAATTGAATTAAATTTAGCCGATTTGAATATTGATTTAATGAGTTTATCAGCACATAAAGTTTATGGACCAAAAGGAATTGGTGCGTTATATGTGCGTCGTAAACCTAGAGTTAGATTACTTCCTTTAATTCATGGTGGTGGTCATGAACGCGGTTTTCGTTCAGGTACTCTACCAACCCATCAAATTGTTGGAATGGGCGAAGCTTTTGCCTTAGCTCAATCAGAGATGTCTAAAGAATTACCTAAAATTAAATATTTACGTGACCGTCTACTAAATGGTTTACAGCAGATTGATGAAGTTTATTTAAATGGTGATTTAGAACAACGTGTTGCTCATAATTTAAATTTAAGCTTTAATTTTGTTGAAGGTGAATCTTTAATGATGGCAATTAAAGATATTGCTGTTTCTAGTGGTTCTGCTTGTACATCATCATCATTAGAGCCATCATATGTTTTACGTGCCTTAGGTCGTAATGATGAATTAGCACATAGTTCAATTCGCTTTAGCATTAGTCGTTTTACAACGGAAGAAGAAATCGACTATACTATTCAATTATTGATTGAAAAAGTTAATAAGTTGCGTGAATTATCGCCATTATGGGAGATGTTTAAAGATGGTATTGATATAGCCAATTATCAATGGAATTCTCACGATAACCAACGCGATATTATTTTACATTAATTTAAATTAGGAGTACATAAAATGGCTTATTCAAATAAAGTTATTGAACATTATGAAAACCCACGTAATGTTGGCTCATTTGATAAAAATGATGAACATGTTGGTACTGGTATGGTTGGAGCTCCAGCTTGTGGTGATGTAATGAAATTACAAATTAAAGTTAATGATGAAGGTATTATTGAAGATGCTAAATTTAAAACGTATGGTTGTGGTTCGGCAATTGCTTCTTCTTCATTAGTGACTGAATGGTTAAAAGGTAAAAATTTAGATCAAGCTCAGCAAATTAAGAATAGTGCAATAGCTGAAGAATTAGAACTCCCTCCAGTAAAAATTCATTGCTCAGTTTTAGCTGAAGATGCAATTAAAGCAGCTATAGCTGATTACAATGATAAACAAAATAAACGAGGTTAATAATTATGGCAATTAGTGCAACTATTGAAGCCGCATCTCGAGTTAAAAATTTTATTAATAAACGTGGTAAGGGTTTAGGATTACGTTTAGGCGTAAAAACATCTGGTTGCTCGGGTTTGGCCTATAAGCTTGAATTTGTCGATCAAACTAATACCGATGATGTTGTATTTGAAAGTAATGGCATAACTATTGTTGTTGATAATAAAAGTTTACAATATTTAGACGGTACTGTACTTGATTATACTCGTGAAGGTTTACAAGAAGGATTTAAATTTACTAATCCAAACGTCAAAGATGAATGTGGCTGTGGTGAAAGTTTTACAGTTTAAAGTTCTTGTCATTTAGTATTAATTTGTGATAATATACAAGTTATAAAAAACCCCAGACCTTTACAACTGGGGTTTTATTACTCAACTACACAGTTTACCTAATAAGGAGAAAGCAA
>JBDLTW010000054.1:0-23229 GCA_039805605.1 Pseudomonadota bacterium | reverse complement strand
AAAGTATCTGTTGCTTTAGATAATTCCCCTGGTACTTTTAATAAATTATCAGCCATTATAGCTGAGCGCCAAATTAATATTGAAGAAATTTTTCAAGAACGCCAAGAAAATCAAAATATTGTAGTTACCTGTTTAACTATTACCACTCGCTCTGCTTTGGAAGTTGATGATCTATTAGCCAATATTGCAGAACATGATTTTGTAATTAAAGCTATTCGTTATTAACCAGCTTAATAAATGTATAATTTCAATAAGGAATAATTAATGATTTCACAAGACAATAATGAAAATGGTAACCTAACTCCTGCAATAGAAATTGCTAATAGCAGTGTACCTATTATCCCCTTAAAAGACGTAGTTATTTTTCCCAATATGGTAGTTCCTCTATTTGTTGGTCGCCCAAAGTCAATCAGCGCACTTGAAGCTGCCGATAAAAAAGATAAATATGTTATTTTACTTAGCCAAAAAAATTCTAGCGATAACGAAATTAATCCAGATAATTTACATCAAATTGGAACTTTGGCGAAAATATTACAAATATTACCTTTACCAGATGGTACCAAAAAAGTCTTAATTGAAGGTAAAATTCGCGCTAAAGCATTACAAATTAATGATGTAAATGGCTATTTAGCTACTGATATTGAAGAAATTAATACTAAACAAGATATCAATAAAATTGAATTAGAAGCACAGCGTCGTGAAATTATTCAATTATTTGATGAGTTTGCAAAATTAAATCAAAAAGTTCCAGATGAAATTGTTTCAATTATAGCTAAAATTTCCAATGTTGAACAATTGGCTGATGTAATTATAACCCATGTAATAACGGATTTAGTTTTACGCCAAGAATTATTAGAAACCGCATCACTGAAAAAACGCTTAATTTTATTACTTCGTGAATTAAATCGTGAAATTGAAATTTTAAATGTTGAACGTAAAATTCAAGGTCGAGTTAAACAACAAATTGAGAAAAACCAAAAAGAATATTATTTACATGAACAACAACGAGCTATTCAACAAGAATTAGGTGAAATTGAAGAACAAAATGAAATACAAGAATTAGAAAATAAAATTTATAAGGCGAAGATGAGTGCTGAAGGTGAAAAAAAAGCTTTAGCTGAATTAAAAAAATTAAAAATGATGCCACAAATGTCATCTGAAAGTGCTTTGGTACGTAATTATATTGAACATTTAACTGAATTACCTTGGCAAAAAACCACTAAAGTAAGTAGTGACCTTGATAAAGCACAAAAAGTTTTGGACAAAGATCATTATGGCTTAGATAAAATTAAAGAAAGAATTATTGAATATCTAGCAGTACAACGTCGTGCTGAAAATAACAAGGCGCCAATTTTATGTTTTGTTGGTCCTCCAGGTGTTGGCAAGACTTCATTAGGTGAATCAATTGCTAAAGCAACTAATCGCAAATATGTTCGCATTGCTTTAGGTGGTTTACATGATGAGGCAGAAATTCGTGGTCATCGTAAAACTTATATTGGTGCAATGCCTGGTAAAATCATTCAGAATATTAGCAAAAGTGGAGTTAAAAATCCATTGGTATTGTTTGATGAGATAGACAAGCTAGGCGCAGACCATCGAGGTGATCCAGCTGCGGCTTTATTAGAGGTTTTAGATCCTGAACAAAACAAAGCTTTTGTTGATAACTATATCGAAATTGCTTTTGATTTATCTCAAGTTATGTTTTTATGTACTTCAAATTCAATGAATATTCCAGGTCCATTACGTGATCGAATGGAAATTATTCGTTTATCTGGATATACAGAATTAGAAAAATTAAAAATTGCTGAACAATATTTATTACCTCGGCAAATTAAAAATAGTGGTTTAAAATCTAGTGAAATTGGGCTAGACTCTGTAACTATTTTGGATGTTATCCGTTATTATACTGCTGAAGCTGGGGTAAGAAATTTAGACCGTCAAATTGGTAAATTATGCCGTAAAGTGGTAACGCAAATTGATACAAAAAAAACTACCAGTAAAAAAGTTAAAATTACCCCTGATAATTTAGCTGATTTTCTTGGCGTCAGAATTAATGATTTTGGTGTAAAGGCTGATGAAAATCGAATTGGACGAGTAACAGGATTAGCATGGACTGAAGTAGGTGGCGATATTTTAACTATTGAAGCAATTGCAATTCCTGGTAAAGGTGCAGTAATTCGTAGTGGACAACTTGGTGATGTAATGAAAGAGTCAATTCAAGCAGCGATTACTTTAGTTCGTAGCCGTGCTAAAACACTTGGCATTGAAGAGAATTTTTATGAAACTCGTGACATCCACATTCATGTACCAGATGGTGCAACTCCTAAAGATGGACCTTCTGCAGGTATTGCTATGGTAACAGCCATTGCTTCTAGTCTTAACCATGTGCCAATTAAAGCCAGTGTAGCAATGACGGGTGAAGTTACTTTGTATGGTGAAGTGTTACCAATTGGCGGATTAAAAGAAAAAATGTTAGCTGCTTTACGAGCAGGAATTAAAACTGTTTTAATTCCAGAAAAAAATTTAAAGGATTTAGAAGAGGTTCCTCAAGAAATTAAACATCAATTAGAAATTATTGCTGTTAAATCAATTGATCAAGTTCTAGAAATTGCCTTAGAATATCAACCAATACCACTTGAAAAAATAGTTAAATTACATGATGATGATAAACTATTAGTTGATAATTCTACCGCTTCTCATCATGCTTAATGCAATTCTAATTCTCATTTAACTGAAGAGGTAGTTAACTAGCTACCTCTTTATTTTGGATCTTGTCTCTATGTTATCATTTTTTGGATTTTTAATTACTCTCGCAATTTTAATTGTAGTACACGAATTTGGTCACTATTGGATGGCTCGACTGTTTAAAGTCAAAGTAATTTGTTTTTCCGTTGGTTTTGGACCTAAATTGCTTCAGTGGCAAGGCAAACATAATCAATGGTGTATTAGTTTAATTCCTCTTGGTGGCTATGTACAAATGCTAGAAGAAACACCATCAAATCGTGTCAATGATAGTTTAGCATCATCAGTTTACACTTATAAACCAGCTTGGCAACGAATATTAATTGCAGGTGCTGGACCATTGGCTAATTTGCTTTTTGCATTTATTGCCTATTATATTTTAGGTATGTATGGAGTTAATCAATTACGCCCCGTAATTCAAAGCATTAACCCCACCCCACTAGTTCATAATTTAAATCAATTACCACTAAATAGTACAATTAAAACTATAAATAATCAAGCTATAACAAGTTGGCAAGAAGCAGAACAAATTGTTAAGCAGATTAAACTCCCACAAACTAATTTAATTATTACTACCACAGCTCAGCAAAAGTATACTTTTAATCTAAATGAATATTTACTTAACCGAGATCACCTTAGTCTTACTGATTTAGGAATTTACCCATTTCGTTTTTTAAGCCAAATTGCTTATATTGAGCCGCAATCTCCTGCATCTCAAGCAGGTTTACAAGAACAAGACCAAATTATTGCGATCAATCAGCAGTCCTTAAATTCATGGTTTAACATTGCGCAAATTATTCGGCAACACCCTAGTGATAAATTGAATTTTACTATCAAAAGAGGTCAACAAGTGTTAAATTTACCAGTAACAATTGCCTCAAGTACTGATGAAAATGGACAAATCATTGGTAAAATTGGTATAATGCCTACTTTAGATACTCACTTACTCGCACAAAATAGTTTTATTCAATATTATACTTGGACTTCCAGCTTTATTTATGCTTATGATGCCTGTTTAAATTTAATTATTAATAATTTGCAGATGATCTATTCTTTAATTAATGGTCAAATTTCATGGCATAATGTCGGTGGTCCAGTTACTATTGCTAAAGCATCAGGATTAGCCTTACATCAAGGAATTAAATCATTTATTGATTTACTGGCATTAATTAGTTTAAGTCTAGCAGTAATGAACTTGTTGCCTATACCAATTCTTGATGGCGGACATATTGTGCTTTATAGCATCGAAATACTTCGTGGCAAACCATTAGAGGCTAAAACCCAACATCTGATTTTAACAATAGGTTTAATGATGGTTTTAGCAATTACAGGTATTGCATTATATAATGATTTTCTCAAACTATTAAACTTATAATGAAGAATAAACACAAGCTTAAAACTTTAGGACTACTATTTAGTTCTGCAATCTTTCGAACTTATGCACTAAATAATAACTTTGTTATTCAAAACATTCGTATTGAAGGTTTACAGCGAATTGAAATGGGAACAGTGTATAGTTATCTACCAGTTAAAGTTGGCGATACCTTAACTCCAGCTAAATCAGATGAAATTATTCATCGTTTATTTAATACGGGATTTTTTAACAATATTAAAATTGAACAACAGCAATCAACTATGGTTATTGATTTGCAAGAGCGACCAATAATTTCTAAACTTAAAATAACTGGCACTCATGAATTTGATGATGAACAATTATTAAAATCACTTAAAACTAATGGCTTATATGATGGCTCAATTTTTGATCAGAGCGTTTTAGATAATGCTATCCTAAGCCTTAAAAGTGAATATTATAATCGTGGTTTATATTCAGTTACAATTGATTCTAATGTAACTGATTTAGAGCGTAATCGTGTTGATATTAATATTAATGTAAAAGAAGGTATTATTGCTAAAATTGCACAAATTAATTTTGTTGGCAATCAAGTATTTTCAGCACACCGTCTTCAAGAGGAAATGTTCTTAAATACAGGTAATTGGTTAAGTTGGTGGTATAAGGATAATCAATACTCGAGCGATAAATTAGCTGGTGATATTGAAAAAATTCGCGCTTTATATTTAAATAAAGGCTATATTGACTTTCGTCTTAATTCAGTACAGGTACAATTAAATCCAGATAAACAATCAGTTTATATTACAATGAATATGAAAGAAGGTGCTCAATATCGTTATAAAAGTATAAAATTAGCAGGAGATTTTCGCGATATACCCGCACAAAAACTTGAAAAATTAATTACTTTAAAGCCAAATACAATAATTAATCAAAGTCTTCTGAATAAAAATATTGAAGCCATTAAAACTGAAATGGGTAATTATGGTTATGCATTTGCAAACGTAAGTCCAATTCCTGATATTGACAATAAAACAAACACCGTAGCCTATACTTTATTAGTTGATACTGGTAAAAAAATTTATGTACGTAATGTTAATATTTCAGGCAATGATAAAACTCGTGATGTAGTTATTCGTCGCGAATTACGCCAACCAGAAGCTTCTTTATATAATTCAGATGCAATTAAACGTTCTAAAGATCGTATTGATGTCTTGGGTTATTTCAAATCAACCGATATTACTACTACGCCAGTTGCTGGAGTTAATGACCAAGTTGATATGAATGTGAAAGTAGTTGAAAATAATACAGGTAGCGTTAATTTTGGGGTAGGGTTTGCTCAAGGGCAAGGGGTTATTCTTAATGGCGGAATTACGCAAAGTAATTTATTTGGTTCAGGTAAATCAGCTTCATTAAATGCTTCAACTAGTTCACTAAATCAGAGCTTATCTCTATCGTTTACTGATCCATATTATTTAGCTAATGGTACTAGTTTAGGTTATGATATTTATGATACTAATTACACACCAAATAACCTTGGCATTAGTCCTTATTCTACACAAACCATAGGTGGACGTATTCGCACTTCAGTACCCGTATCAGAGTATGATCGAATTAATTTTAGTGCTGGTTTTGAAAATAATCAAATTAATGTTACCAGTGATACTGCACCATTACGCTTTGTTCAATTCACCAATCAATATGGTAGTTCAGTTAACGCAGTTCCCTTAAGTATTAGTTGGGGAAGAAACACTACCGATAGTGCATTATGGCCAACCTCAGGAGCTAAATATTCGCAGAGTTTAACGGCAACAGCACCAAGCATTGGCGCACAATATTATAAATTTGACTCAATTGATTCTTGGTATTTTCCAATTACTGAAGATTTAACATGGAAAACCAATGGTGAATTAGGCTTTATTAATTCATATGGTAATGGACAAATTATTCCTTTTTATCAAAATTTCCTTGAAGGTGGTCCAAACTCTATTCGAGGTTATTATATAGGTAGTATTGGACCTAAAGATACTGATGGTTCATCATTAGGTGGTACTCGTTGGGCATTTATGAGTAATAATTTACTCTTTCCATTACCTGGAGTAAAAGATGAACATGCCGCTCGTATGAGTTTATTCTATGATATTGGAACTTTATATGGTGGGACTCCATTTGATTTAACTCCTGCACAGATGCTTAGAGCTAGTTATGGGGTTGGATTATTATGGGTTTCACCACTTGGTCCAATTCAAGTAAGTTATGCTCGACCAATGTTTAATCAACCATTAGATAATATTCAAAACTTCCAATTTACCATGGGGCAAAATTTCTAATAGTTAAAATTATTCATACATAGTTGTGATATAATAACTCTTAAAATAAATTTCGAAAGGATTTTTTATGAAAAAATTTAAATTAGTAATTCTAGGGCTTAGCTTAACTAGTTCACTAGCATTAGCCGAAGATTTTCAACTAGGTTATGTAAATATGGATCGTATTTTTGCTGAAGCTAAACCTGCATTAGTAATTCAAAAAGCACTTAAAGATAAATATGCTCCACAGCAAACTCAATTACAAACTCTAAATACTAATATCAGCAATGAACAAAAACAAATGCAAGATATCGCTAGTAAAGCAGATTCATTTGATAAATTAACTAAAGCAGATCAAACTAAATTAAAAAACTTGCAAACGCAATTACAAAAAAATCAAACTAGTTTCCAACAGCAATATGTAGGATTTCAACAAAATTTACAAAACTCGCAAGAATTGGCTTTATCAATGTTGATGAATAAAACTAATGTAATTTTAAAAGATTTAAGCGATAAAAATGGTTATGATTTTGTTGTTACTTCAACACAAATGGTTTATGCAAAAGCCAAATATGATATTACTGATCAAGTTATGGCACAATTAAATAATGTTGATGTTAGTGATATTATAAAAGATATTAATAATCCAGCAGCTGCTTTATCTAAAGCGGCTAATAGCAAATAAGGATAGTTATCAATGCAATATAAACTTTCAGAATTAATTACTCGTTTTGGCGGTCAATTAATTGGTGAAGATGTTCTAGTTAATGCTATTGCGCCAACTGATTTAGCCACAGCAGGTCAAATAACTTTTTTATCTGATAGTAAATATAAAAAAGCTCTTAGTAACTGTCAAGCATCTGCAATAATTTTACGTCAAGAAGATGCTAGTAATTTAACTATACCACACATTATTACGGACAACCCATATTATTATTTTAGCCAAGTGAGTAATTTATTTAATCCTCGGCGTAAATTGGCTAATAAGATTGCTTCATCGGCAATTATAGAACCAACTACTCAATTAGGTATTAATCCTGCAATTAGTCATCATGTAGTAATTGGTGATAATTGCTTGATTGGTGATAATTGTCAGATTTTTGCTGGAGTAGTTATTGGTGAAAATGTTAAACTTGGAGATAATATAATTATTTATCCTAATGTGACTATTTATGATAACGTCACTATCGGTGATGATTGTGTATTACATAGTGGTTGTGTGATTGGTTCAGATGGGTTTGGTAATGCTCAAGATGCTAAACGAAATTATCATCGCATACCCCAAATTGGTGGTGTTATAATTGGCAACCGTGTAGAAATAGGTGCTAACACTACTGTTGATTGTGGAACATTTACGCCAACTATAATTAAAGACGGTGCACGAATTGATAATTTAGTTCAAATTGCACACAATGTTGAAATCGGCTCTAATACTGGTATTGCTGCGCATGTTGGAATTGCAGGAAATAGTAAAATTGGTAATTACTGTATGCTAGGTGGCAATGCAGGAATTGCTGATCATGTTGAAATTTGTGACTTTACTGTAATTGGTGCCAGTACTAATGTTGGTAAAAATATTACTAAACCTGCGCTTTATTCATGTGCTATGACGGGAATTGAATATCGCGACTGGGCTAAAATCTTCGTAAGCTTAAAGAATATTGAGAAAACAAACCAGAATATTCGTGAATTAAAAACTAAATTTGCGGAATTAGAAGGACAAATTAATCATGATTGAAACTATACAAGCAAATCAACTGAATATCTTGGAAATAATGAAACAAATTCCCCATCGTTATCCATTTTTATTAATTGATCGAGTTACTCATTTTGAAATAGGTAAATCAATTCGTGCAATAAAAAATGTTACCATGAATGAGCAATTTTTTGTCGGACATTTTCCAGAATATCCAGTAATGCCAGGTGTTTTAATTGTTGAAGCTATGGCACAAACTGCTGGTGTATTATCTATTGTTAGTCATGGTGAGCGTAAAGAAAATGAATTATCTTTTTTTGCCTCAATTGACAAGGCACGTTTTAAACGTCAAGTTACCCCAGGAGATCAATTGGTCTTTGAGGTTGAGTTATTAAAATTATCCCGAGGGATTGGCAAATTTAGTGCAATAGCCCGTGTTGATGGCAATATAGTTGCCGAAGCTGAATTAATGATTGCACGAAGAGAGGTTTAATATGTCATTAACTAAAATTCACCCTACTGCTATTATTGACCCAAATGCAACCATTGGTGAAGGTTGTGAAATTGGTGCATATTCAATTATTGGTCCTAAAGTAGTTTTAGGTGCTAATTGTTTGATTGGTAATCATGTTAACTTAACTGGTAATACTACAATTGGTGAAGAATGTAAAATTTATCATTTTGCGTCTATTGGTGAGTGTCCACAAGATAAAAAATATAATGGAGAAGATACTCAGTTGATTGTGGGTAAAAATAATACTATTCGTGAATATTGTACTTTAAACACAGGTACGGTACAAGCTAATGGTAAAACAATTATTGGTGATAATAATTGGATTATGGCTTATGTACATATTGCCCATGATTGTATTGTTGGTAATAACACAATTTTTGCTAATGGAGTTACCTTGGCAGGTCATGTTACAGTTAAGGATTGGGTTATTTTAGGCGGTTTATCGCCAATTCATCAGTTCTGTGTAATTGGCGAACATGCTATGTTAGGTGGACAATCTGCTGTAGGTCAAGATATTCCGCCATATACTTTGGCATCAGGGTTTAGAGCTGAGCCACGAGGTATTAATATAGAAGGCTTAAAACGGCGTGGTTTTAATAGCCAACAAATTGATAATATCAAACAAGCATATAAAATTTTATATCGAAATGGTTTGTCTTTTAATGAAGCTAAAGCTATTATTGAAGAAATGTCTTTTGAACATGCTGAATTAAAAGTATTTAGCCAATTTTTTGCCGAATCAACGCGAGGAATAATTCGCTAATGTTAAAAATTGCAATGATTGCAGGAGAAGCCTCTGGTGATATGTTGGCTTCTTCTTTAATAAAGGCATTACAAGCTACTTCAAATCAAGCAATTGAATTTGTTGGAATTGGTGGTACTTTGATGCAACAACAGGGGTTTAACTCTTGGCATAATATGGAGACGCTATCGGTAATGGGATATCTTGAAGTAATTAAATCCCTACCTGAGTTGTTAAAATTACGCTATACGATTTTAAAACAACTATTAGCTTATCAGCCAGATGTGTTTATTGGTGTTGATGCACCTGATTTTAATTTTTATTTAGAGCATAAATTAAAACAAGCTGGAATTAAAACGGTTCATTATATCAGCCCAACTATTTGGGCTTGGCGTTATGAACGAATTTATAAAATTAAACGTTCTACTGATTTAATGTTATGTATTTTTCCTTTTGAAGAGGCCATTTATTATAATGAACAAATGAATGCTAAATTCATTGGTCACCCAATGGCTAATTCAATTGAGTTAGTGGTGGAAAGTAAGCCATATCGTGATTTATTAGCGATTTCACCTCAAGCGGTAGTTTATACGGTACTTTGTGGAAGTAGAATTCGTGAAGTTAATTCATTAGCCCTAATTCTGATCGAAAGTTGCAAAAAAATTGCAACTAAAATTCCTAATTGTCTATTTTTGTTCCCTTTTGCAAATACAAGCACATTGGAATTGATGCAACAACATCTGCAACAACAAAATGTAAACTTTGCCTATAAATTAGTTTTAAATCAAACTCGTGAAGCTTTATATGCTTGTGATTTTGCGATAGCAAAAAGTGGAACAGTTAGTTTAGAAACTGCTTTATGCAAAAAGCCAATGTTAATTTGTTATAAAATTAACAAATTTACAGAGTGGATGATTCGTAAGCGCATTAAAATTAAGTTTGTTGGACAGCCTAATATTATTGCTAATCGAGAAATTGTTAAAGAGTTTTTACAAGAACATGCGAACTCTGAGGCAATTAGCAATTATATGATTGAATTATATCATAATCATCAATTGCAACAACAAATGCTCAATGATTTTACTCAACTTCATCAACAATTACGCCAAGATGCTAGTGTTGAAGGAGCTAAAGCTGTTTTGGAGTTAATTCAATCATGTTAATTTGTGGGGTTGATGAAGCTGGACGTGGACCATTAGCAGGTAATGTTGTAGCAGCTGCAGTAATTTTACCTGTCAAGCACGATATAGTTGGTTTAAATGATTCTAAAAAGTTGACTGCTAAACGTCGTGAACTATTATTTAAACAGATTACTGACCAAGCAATTAGCTATGCGATTGCCGAAGCCAGTGTTGCTGAAATTGACCAACTTAATATCTTACAAGCTACATTTTTGGCGATGAGTCGTGCTATTAATCAGCTATACCCTAGAGCGGATCAAGCATTAATTGATGGCAATAAAATTCCTCCGCAACTCACTATTCCAGCTCAAGCTATTATTGGTGGTGACGCTTCCATCGAGGTGATTTCAGCTGCTTCAATTTTGGCTAAAGTTACTCGTGATCAACAATTAATAGAATTAGATAAACTTTATCCAGAGTACGGATTTGCTAAACATAAAGGGTATGGCACAGCACAGCACTTAGCGGCTATACAAAAATTTGGTGCATTAACCAATATCCATCGTTTGAGTTTTGCGCCATTAAAACTCGCTCAACCACACTTACTTTAGAAAGATTAATTATGCACTATTCAATACCTAGTTTTGAACAGAAAATTATTGATCCTGAGCATTTATTAGCTCAACTTAACTCAATAAAAGCTAAACAACCATTAGTTTTTACCAACGGTTGTTTTGATATTTTACATCGTGGTCATGTAACTTATTTAGCTCAAGCTAAAGCTCTAGGCAATAGCCTAATTGTGGCACTAAATAGCGATGCATCAGTAAAAAGACAAGGCAAAGGTGATGATCGACCAATTAATTGCCTAGCCAATCGTTTAGCCGTGATCGCTAGCTTAGAAGCGGTTGATTATGTGACTTGGTTTGATAACGATACCCCGTTAAATTTAATTTTACAAATTATGCCTGATATTCTAGTTAAAGGTGGTGATTGGACAATTAAAGATATTGTTGGTAGTCAAGAAATTCTTAATAATGGTGGAGAGGTTCATTCTATTCCATTTTTATTCACCACTTCAACCACTAAATTAGTTAGACAAATTCGACAAAATGGAAATTAAACTTCTTAAACAATTAACTACTAATCAAGGACTTAGTCTACATCAATTAAGTAAAAAACTGAATTTAAATCCAATTGAAGTACTTAGTCTGATTGGTAGAATTAAACAAATACAACCTAATTTAATTAAGCAAAATAACGCTCATTATCAACTTAATTATAATCCTGATTGGCTTAACGCTAATTTATTAAGTGAGTTATTAGCTAATTATCAGCTTAAACAATATTCGCTAAAATTATTGGAACAAATTAATTCAACTAATTCTTATGCGCTAAATAATTTATCAAATCTAGCCGATAAGACAATTATTAGCTGTGAGTGGCAATTTGCAGGACGAGGGCGTTTTGGGCGAAGTTGGTTAAGTAATATAGCGCAAGATCTTACCATTACAATAATCTATCATTTACCACTAGAGTTTAATTTAACTATTTTACCACTATTAGTAGCAATTGCAGTTAATCGGTTGCTTAAAGATTATCAAATTAGTAATCGTATTAAATGGCCAAATGATATTTATCATCAGCGACAAAAAATAGCAGGTATCTTAGTTGAAAATAATTTACGCCACCAGACTAATTATACTATAATTGGGATTGGTTTAGATAATATTTTAAATGTACCACGTAATTTATTATTAATTCAGCTAATCCAACATCTGGATAATTTACTTCATGAATATAATATTTGTGGTTTTGCTCATCTGCGTCAAGAATGGTTAGATAATTGCTATCATCTTCATCAATCGGTAAATATTCTACATCAGAACAAATTATTAGCCAGTGGTATACATACTGATATTGATACTAATGGAGCATTATTAATTAAAAATAGTAGTGGAATTCACAGTTACTCTAGCTCAACTATTAGTTTAGAATTGCAGAATGGTTTATAATAATATTATTATAAATCAAATGGTTAACTAATGATCACTTGACAAAGCTACTATAAATCATATATAATAATGGGTTGTAAACTTACTATATTATATATTAGTGTTTATACTATGCTCTATAATAGCAAAATAGAGTATAAAACTACCCTCGTTGTATGCTAAGTGTAAATAGAGATACCAATGCTACGATAAATTATACCATACATCAAATTTCTAAATCACCTCATAGCTTCGGAAATATAAGACCTTATTAAAGAGGTTAATTTTGTTTAATCTAAATGTAGATGTAAATGATATAATTAACAACAGAACATATACTCTTAGTACTCAACGTTAAGCGTTATAATTATTTTTCGATGGTATTATTAGTCCATAGCAATGTGAACTTAAATAAAGTCGTATAACTATAATGAATGAGTGAGTATAAAATAGCATATCAATAACTGCTTAGTGAATAAGATTAGCTATTTTGAAAAGCTTTAATTATAAGTTGTGGGTAGTTGTTGCAGTGACAAGCAAATAATTATTATAATTTTTTAGCTTGAATATACTATGACCAATTAGGTAAAAAGGATTATTTTATATGATACAATTATATTCTGAGTCAAGATGCCCATTTTCTCATCGAATTAGAATTATTTTAAATGAAAAAGAAATGGATTTCAAAATTATTGATGCTAATAATAATCGTCAAGATTTAATGCTTCTTAATCCATATAATGAAACACCAATTTTGGTTGATGACATAGATAAGAATGATAAAAAACGTGATTTAAAATTAACTGAAACCAATATTATTGCTGAATATATTGATGAACGTTTTCCACACCCACAATTAATGCCTATTGAACCTGCGGAAAAGGCACGGATGCGCATGGCAATGTATAATTTAGAGCGTGAATTATTTATTCCTTTACGTTACCTTGATACAAATTTAACCGTAAAAGATAGTAAAGTCAAAAAAGAAGTTGATAAACGCCGTAAAGAAATTAGTAATTATCTAGATACTAAAATTGCGCCAATTTTTAATAATAAAAAAATGGTTTATTTTGCTAGTGAAACATTTACCTTATTAGACGCATCATTATTACCTTTATTATGGCGCTTAGCTTATTATGAGATTGAGGTAAAAAAAACTTGGAGCGAAATGATGCGTTATGCTGAGAAGCAATTTGAACGCAAAAGTTTTAAAGAGTCATTAACAGCAGCAGAACGAAGCATGAAGCAATAAGGATTAAATAATTATGACTAGTCAAAAACCTTATTTAATCCGTGCTCTTTATGAATGGTGTATGGATAATAAATCTACTCCATATTTAATGACATTTGTTGATCAATATACTTTAGTACCACGCCAATTTGTAAAGAATGATCAAATTGTGCTAAATATTGCCGAACATGCAACAAAAAACTTATTAATTGATAATGAGTGGATAACTTTTCAAGCTACTTTTGCTGGAGTTGTCGAAGATATTGCGGTTCCAATAGCTAATGTTTTAGGAATTTTTGCTAAAGAAACCAGCCAAGGTATGCGCTTTGAATTAGAAAATTATACGCCACCAAGCCCTAATAATGAACCACCTAAATCCCAATTTGGTGGCTTAAAATTGGTTAAATAATCATGTTAGAATTAAATTTAACTGGGCTTAACTGTCCATTACCCGTGTTAAAAACTAAAAAATTTTTGGCGAATTTGGAATCAGGTTGCCTAGTTCAAGTAATTACTAGCGACCCCGCATCATTAGTTGATTTAGAGGATTTTTGTACAAAAACAGGGCATATTCTAATTAGCCAAGAAACTACTAATAATTTAATTACCAGTGTAATTAAACGCCGTTAAAGGAAACACTCTCCATGACTGAAGAATTATTAACAACTGTAGCAATTGATGAAAATCGTTTAATTGCTGAACGACGTCAAAAATTAAACAAATTACGTCAACAAGGAAATCCTTATCCCAACGATTTTCGACCCGAACACAATTCTGCTCAATTACATGAACAATATGCTAACTACAGCAAAGAACAATTAGTTGATTTACCTACCCATGTGGTAGTTGCTGGACGTATGATGTTAAAACGTATTATGGGTAAGGCATCATTTGCTACTTTGTCAGATGCTAAAGGACGTATACAAGCATATATTAGTAAAGAGCAACTAGGTGATGATCAATATGAGCAATTTAAGCATTATGATATTGGAGATATTTTAGGTATTAGTGGCAAATTAATGAAAACCAAAACTGGCGAATTAACTATTAATGCTAGTGAGGTACGTTTAATTAGTAAAAATATTCGTCCATTACCTGAAAAATTCCATGGTTTAAGTGACATGGAACAACGTTATCGTCAACGTTATTTAGATTTAATTATGAATGATGAAACTAAAACAACATTTATTAAACGATCTAATATAATTCAAACTATGCGGGATATTTTAGTTAAACAAGATTATTTAGAAGTTGAAACGCCAATGATGCATCCAATTCCTGGTGGTGCAACAGCTAAACCATTTGTTACTCATCACAATGCCTTAGATATGCCATTATTTTTACGGGTAGCTCCTGAGCTTTATTTAAAGCGTTTAATTGTTGGTGGTTTAAATCGTGTTTTTGAAATCAATCGCAATTTTAGAAATGAAGGTTTATCAGCTCGACATAATCCTGAATTTACTATGATTGAATTATATGAAAGCTATGCCGATTATAAACGCATGATGGAGCTTACTGAACAAATTACTCGTGAATGCGCATTAAAAGCAATTGGGAGTTTGATTTTTGAATACCAAGGTAAAACAGTCAATCTAGAAGCTACATTTGATCGTTTGACTATTGTAGAAGCCATTCTAAAATATAATCCAAATTTAAGCTTAGAACAAGTTAATGATGTTAATTTTTTAACTAGTGAAATCAAGCGCTTAACCCGCAAACAGCCAAATTCAACTAGTTTAGCTGTATTACAACTAGAACTATTTGAAGAAAATACTGAGCATCAATTATGGAACCCTACATTTATTTTAGATCATCCAATTGAAACATCACCACTGGCACGTCAATCAGATTTTAACCCAGCAATAACTGAACGTTTTGAGTTATTTGTGGTAGGTCGTGAATTAGCTAATGGTTATTCAGAGCTAAATGATCCCGAAGACCAAGCATTGCGTTTTCGCCAACAAGTTCAACAAAAAGATGCTGGAGATGAAGAAGCTATGCACTATGATGCGGATTATATTCGTGCCTTAGAATTAGCTATGCCACCTACTGGTGGTTTAGGTATAGGGATTGATCGCTTAGTTATGTTGTTAACTAATGCTCCATCAATTCGTGATGTAATATTTTTCCCGCATATGCGTCCTGAATAATAATTGTTGCCTAGTTTTAATTTAAACTAGGCTTTTATTTGTTTTTATTTAAGAAGAAAGATTACAATGATTGATGTAGGAATAGTAATGGGTAGTAATTCGGATTGGGCGACAATGAAACATGCTGCTCAAATTCTCCATGATTTTGGAATTAACTATCAGGCAAAAATAGTTTCAGCACACCGAACTCCTGATTTATTAGTTGAATATGCGAAAAATGCTGAACAACGTGGTATAAAAGTTATTATTGCTGGAGCAGGTGGTGCAGCTCACTTACCTGGGATGATAGCGGCTAATACTATTGTACCTGTATTAGGTGTTCCAGTAGCCTCTAAATACCTTAATGGTCAAGATTCTTTATATTCAATTGTACAAATGCCTAAAGGAATTCCAGTTGGAACTCTGGCAATTGGTGAAGCAGGTGCGGCGAATGCAGCATTACTTGCACTACAAATTTTAGCTCGTTATAATCCACAATTAGCTGATAAATTACATCAATTTAGGCAACAACAAACCCAAACGGTATTAAATTTAAGTTTAGAGGAATTATAGAATTAATATGGATATTCAACAAGATATAATTTTACCTCCTGCAACCATTGGAATTATGGGTGGTGGACAATTAGGTATGATGTTGGCAATAATTGCTCGACAATTTGGTTATAAGGTAGCTATTTTAGAACCTAATTTAGACTGTCCCGCACATCAAGTAGCAGATATTCATATTACTACAGCATATGATGATGAACATGGACTAGCTCAGTTAGCTCAAGTTTCCAGTGTCATTACCACCGAATTTGAAAATGTACCTGCAACATCATTGGAATATTTAGCTCAATTTAAACCAGTATACCCAAGTAGTCAAAGTATTAAAATTGCTCAAGATCGAGGTTTAGAAAAGCAATTTTTTCAAAGTATTGGTTTAAAAACCGCAGATTTCCAATTAATCTCAAATATTGATGATTGTGATAAAATTGAAGTTGATTTTTTTCCAGCTATTTTAAAAACTACCCAATTAGGTTATGATGGCAAGGGGCAACAACGCGTAACAAATTTAATGGAATTAAAACAAGCTTACCTACAATTATCAGGTAAATGCATTCTAGAAAAAATGGTTAATTTAGCTCAAGAAGTTTCGGTAATTATTGCACGCAATCAATCTGGCATAATTAGTTATCCACTAATTGAAAATCAACATCGTAATGGAATTTTAGATATTAGTTATATTCCTGCGCACACAAGTACTACAATTAGTCAACAGGCATTTGTCGCAGCTCAGAAAATAATTAAAGGTTTAAATTATATAGGTTTATTAACTATTGAATTTTTTATTACCCATGATGGAGAATTGCTGGTTAATGAAATAGCTCCACGACCACATAATTCAGGACATATAACTTTAGACTGTGCCCTGAGCTCACAATTTGAACAACAATTACGAGCAATTTGCGGTTTACCTTTAGCTAGTAGTGAGCTAAAAACTATGGGGGCTATGCTTAATTTACTTGGTGAAATTTGGTTAAATAACTCTCAAGTTGAACCAATAATTTTCAATTATTCTCAAGCTAAATTACATTTATATGGTAAGACTATTGCGAAGTATGGCCGTAAAATGGGTCATGTGAATTTAATGGCCAACTCACGTTCTGAATTGGAACAATTAGTTAAGCAACTAAAGCAGCAATTAAATATTGAATAATGTTTGACATACTCCATCGCCGAGGATTTCTACGTTGCTAAACCAAGTACAAGACTTGGTTTAGCTAATTTTGCGGGTTCCTGCTTCAGCGTGGCGTTTTTAATGCTCGGCATTCCATCTATTCCATAGGCTAGGAAGTATTGATGCGTTTATATTTAAACTCGCATTCAGGTCTGCATTCATTAATAGTCTACACTTCTCACTTTTAAATTTTACTATTTGCAATGATTTATACCAAACACAAAATAAGAATTCGTATATATTACTCAATTATGTTATAGAGATTGGTTGTCTATATAAGAAACTACTTATTGGATTTGGTATTAGAATATACCTGTTTAAGAAATGTTGCAGTATCAGGTTGTTTAGATGTGCTAAGCAATGGAGATAGTTTGTAAATATTGAATTTAAATAATGGACTGATGCCTTTACCATATCAATCTATGGTAATTTTCACCATTTTGTTGTACCAAGGCTAAAGCTTTATTCCGACAAATCGACAACAGCTAACTATTTTAATTAGTTGATGATCTCTCACTATTGCTTACAATTAGTCTAAATTTGTAATTTTTGCGTTATTTGTTTTGTTTTACTTCGCTTGATTTAATCATGATACCTATATATACTAGCTATGCTACGGTGTGGTGGATAACCTTACATTTTTATCTAACACGCCGTAAAACCTCCCCATTCAGGGGGAGGATATAAGGCATTAAACTAGCATAGCTTGTTGCGAGTAAGGATATTTAATAAATCAGCTTGAATTTTGTAAATCAACTATAGTATAATAACTCCATCATGAAAAACAAAGCCTATAAATACAATATATCCTACAGCGGAACAAAAACAGCTCTTAGCTCAAACATTTGGATGTGTTCGTGTGGTATGGAACAATCTACTTGATTGGCGTAATAAAGAATATTCTCTGAATGGGAATAAAATTAACTACACCAAGTCTTCCGCTAATTTAACTGAGCTTAAAAATCAAGAACAATTTAGATGGTTGAATGATGTTAGCTCAGTAGCTTTACAACAAACACTGCGTTCACAAGATACTGCTTTTAGTAATTTCTTTGCCAAACGTGCTAAATATCCTAATTTCAAACCGTTGCATATTAGAAAATGGATTTGTGATTGCGGTTCAACACATGACCGTGATATAAATGCAGCCATAAATATACATACCGCTGGACTAGCGGGAATTAACGCCTAGGGAGTTTCCTCTATTGGGGTTGAATGTAGTAATACAATCAACTAGATATGGAACGTTGAACTAAGAATCCTCGCCCTTTAGGGCGGGGGAGGATGTCAAGTATAAGATAAATACCACTTTAATTATTAATTTGTATGGTTAGGATTTTAAAATGACTTTACTTGGGTTAAATAAATTTTGAGGGTCAATTAAGGATTTAATTTGAGAAAGTAATTGATATTCTGCTGAAGTATAAAAATTTTTCAACCAAAAAATTTTGCTTTGACCTATACCATGTTCAGCAGAAATAGTACCTGAATATTTAATAACATCAGTATAAACAATTGGCGAAATAGTGTGCTCCAATTCAGCTAAATCTACTAAGCTAGAATTAGCCAGACCAAAATTATAATGTAAATTGCCATCTCCTAAATGACCAAAAATACTAAAATAACCATTAGGAATTAAGTGGATTAGTTTAGGCATATTTTCGGCTAAAAAATCTTCTAAATTACTTAATGGTAATGCTATATCATGCTTAGCCGCATAACCATATTGTTTTTCTGCTAATGGAATTTGCTCTCGCAATTGCCACAATTTTTTTCGTTCCAATTCGTTGATGGCTATAATAGTACTAGTTAAATCAATCTTGCATTGACCAAAAATATCAATTAAATTATCTATGATAAAATCATTATTAATTTCTATTTCAGCAATAATGCTCCATGGCATCTTTGCGATTTCTGGATCAAGTGGAAAATAATGTTGATAAATTTGCCATGTCTCGAACTTAATTATTTCAAATGAACTTACATTATTTGTATAGTAATATTTAAGTTTTGCCAATAACTCTAAAGCTTGACTAATTGTATCACATGCACATAAGAAAGTTAATAACTGTGGTGGTTGTGGATAAATTTTTAAACAGGCGTGGGTAATTATTCCCAATGTCCCCTCACTACCAATTAATAACTGTTTTAAATCAAAATAGGTATTATTTTTACGTAATTTATACAGCTGATTAATCAAGCTACCATCAGGCATTACAGCTTGTAATCCTAAGGTTAAATCACGTATCATACCATATTTTATGACTTGTGTCCCACCTGCATTGGTAGCTAAGTTACCACCGATTTGACAACTATCTTGACTAGCTAAAGTTAAAGGAAAATGCAAACCATAAGCAGATAAACTGTTATGAATTTGTTGTAAAGTACATCCTGCTTCAACCGTTATTGAATAGTTTTGTTGATCTATCTCAATAATTTTATTTAACTTTTGTAAATTAATAATAAGTTGCGGTTGAGTATAATTTGCTAATGGTGTAGCAGCTCCACAAGTAGAAGTATTACCACCTTGAGGAATTAGAGCAATTTGATGTTCGCCACAAAACTTAACTAATTGTTGAATTTGTTCAACTGTGTATGGAAAAACTACAGCAATTGCAGTACCATGGTAACGTTTACGCCAATCTTGAGTGTAACTAATCAATAACTCTGGTTTATATATTATACTACTCGAGCCACAAATATCACCTAGAGACTGAAGAATAAAACTAAGGTTAATCATACATCTGCTCTACTAAACTCATATAATCAATTAGGCTATTAGTTTTAATTAATTGTGTAGTTAAGGATTGTCGCCAAAATTTAGCTTGACTACAACCATAATATAAACCGATCATATGTCGCGTCGCATGATGAAGTTTGCCACCGTTAGCTAAAAGTTGCTCTAAATAAGGCAACATATTTAAAGCAATTTGTTTACGGGTAACTTGACTAGGTGGTTGTTGATAATATAATTCATCAGCACTTACTAACAGGAATGGATTATAATAAGCTTCTCGCCCAATCATTACCCCATCAACAAAATTTAAATGTTGATGAATTGCATCTAAACTAGTAACCCCACCATTAAGCATAATATTTAGCTCTGGAAAATCTTGTTTTAATTGGTAAACAAAATCATAACGCAAAGGTGGAATTTGGCGATTTTCTTTCGGTGATAAGCCAGATAAAACTGCATTACGAGCATGAACAATAAAATCTCGACAACCAGTTGCCATAATTTTAGTTACAAAGTTAGCTAAATAAGTATAATTATAATCATAATCTAAACCAATTCGTTGCTTGATACTAACTGGTAATTGACTGGCATCTTGCAATGCTTTAATACAATCAGCAACTAAATCTGGCTCACGCATTAAACAAGCACCAAACCTACCAGCCTGAACACGATCTGATGGACAGCCACAATTTAAGTTAATTTCATTATAACCAAACTCCGCACAAATTTTACCTGCTTGAGCCAATTTATGTCGATCTGAACCTCCTAATTGAACTACCAAAGGCTGTTCAAGCTGATCAAAACCCAACAAATGCTCACGGTTACCATGAATTACTGCATCAGCCACAACCATTTCTGTATAAAGAGTAATTTGTTGGCTAACTTGGCGCATAAAAAAACGATAATGTCGATCACTCCAATCTAACATTGGAGCTACAGCAATTTTTTTCTTCATTTTAGTTCTGCCTATCCAATAAATTAGTAACTAAAATAATATCATAATTAGCTAAATTAGCATCTAATTTATTCTTATTCCATAAATTAGGCAAAATTTTATCAGGAGAATTACCTTTTACTTGTGCGATTAATTGTGCATTAGGCAATTGCTTACGTAATTTTAGCCATTCACTATCTTGAGTAACTAAATAATACTGATCGAATTGCTTAGTTGTAGCTAAATTGTCTACTTTATAATACGCATTTTTGGCATAAAATTCCAAAGATCGTGAATCAAAATGATAATCAACCACTGGAATTTGCGACTGCTTATTGGTAATTTTAGCGGTCAAAATTCCACAATCATAATTAGCATAAACCTTACTAGCTAAGGTTACATAAGTTAATAAAGTTAAATTTATAGCTAGAACAGGAAAAATTATCGCTTTAGCAAATGGAATTTGCCCAAACATATAAATCACATAAGCAATAACCAGCACTTCTATAGTTAAAAACATATATAAAGTTAGTCCATGGAACACTAAACCAATAATGATGGCTAGTAATACAAGCATTAGCAAGGCTAAATAAATTTGGAAAGTAAAAATTTTAGCTGATTTACCAACTAAATTGTACATAAATTTAGCACAAAGAATAGCAGCAAAAGGAAAGATAATATTAGTATAATGATCAACTTGAAATGAAGTAGTACTAAACATAATAAAACTAAGCCAAAAATAGCCTAATAATAAAATTAGCGCATGCTGCTCATTCGTTGATACAGCTTTAAATTTACGACTTAAATTATAAATTGCTAATGGATAAATCAACGTCCAAGGTAAAAAAGCCCATAAAAAAGTATGTACAAAATAAAATTGATGAAATGGTGGCGGATTAGTACTAAAAATATATCCTGTACCAAAGAAACGACCAAATTGACTATCAATAAAAAACCATCTAACTCCAGAAACATGAGTATGGTTAAAAATTATTTTCTCTGGGTGTAAATCAAATTGTAAATATAAAGCAATTATTTCAGGAAGAGCAAAGCATAATGATAAAGCTAATGCACCTAACCATTTTAAGCTAATAATATTAGCTAAACGTTTAGTATAAACCCATAGACATAATAGCCCACTAATAATTGTTATGATCACAAAAATACCTTTGGTCATTAAAGCCAAACCAGTAAAAAAACTGCCTAAAATTAAATTTTGCCAACTGAACTGTCGATCATATAAAATCCAATAATATACAGCAGGTATAATTTGCCCAAGTAAATAAGCCTCAGCACGTACATCGTTTGCAGAAAACATCAAATGTAAGACGGTTAAATAAATTAAACATGATAATAGAGCAATAGTTGAATTAGCATATAATAATTTAGCTAAGCGATAAGTATAATATGCACCCAAATAATGAAAACATAAACCAGGTAAAATATAGGCAAATGAATTAATGCCAAAAATTTTAAAAAATAGTGCCGTAATCCAAAATGGAAAATGTGGTTTATCTAACCAGTCTTGATTACTCAAGATTAAATCACTCCAATTATTAGTTAGCGCAATATGCTTAGCTATACTACCATAATAAGGAGCAAACCATACTGTAGTTATAGGGAAAAATAAGCCACAAGCCGTTACAATAATGCTCAGACCAATTAATTGTTTTAATAATCGATCAAAATTTGTTAAGTAATTCATAAACTTAATTGATTAATTATAATAAATTAATTAACCAATTTTTCTCCTTTCATAAAATCTTATTGGATAATCCTGTATTTTATCACAATTACTAATAGCTTTGATGGTATATTAGTATTAACTATTATTTGAAAAGAGTTAACCAATTCCTGTATTTTTATACTACATCACATATATTCTTAAAAAAGATTTGCTTATTTATTTATTATCTGCTATAATATAGTTAGTATTAAATATAAAACGTTTAGTAAGAAGCTACAAGTTATCTTGAGCCACTTATCCCTTC
>JBDLTW010000053.1:0-3440 GCA_039805605.1 Pseudomonadota bacterium | reverse complement strand
ATTTTTATAATATGCCAGTAGTAATTAAACCAGTTATCCCACCAATTCCTAATGCATGCGCCAATGTTTCTTCACTAAATCCTTTATATTTAACAAAATATGGCGTCATTATCGCACTAATTGGTCCAGTAGCCAAATAAAGAAATAACACAGCAAAAAACAACTGACTAGCGCTTTTATGTTTAAATAAATCAAATTTGAAAACTAATTTTTCAGCATCCTGTTTACGGAAAGTATATTTTTGTTCTTTTATTCCAAATGGTATAACCAATAAAGTAGGAATTGCTAATAACAACGCAACTGCTATACTTGCACCTAATGCACCACCAGCTTTCCAAATGTCTGCAGAAAAATATGAAATACTAGCACCACCAACACCAGCCATAAATCTTGAAAATACTGTAGCAAAACCAATTTTATGCTCTGGAACAACTTCATAAACCATTGTATAATAAGGTCCTTGATAAAAATTTACCGCAAAATAAGTGATAAAACCTACTATAAATAAAACCAAATAATTAGGAGCCATTGCCCATGCAATTTGTGATAAACAAGCTATTAATAAACCAATTAAAATCCAAGGAGTACGTCTTCCCCATTTTGAATTAGTTCGATCACTAATAATTCCTGCTAAATATTGTACAAAAATACCTGTAAATGGTCCCATTGATACTAAAGCTAACACTTTAGTTGCCGAATTAGTTTGTGTATAGATTATCCATGGCGCAAAAGTACCTGCTAATGCCCAATATACGCCTATACCAAATGATGGAAGAGCAATTAAAAATGAATTCCAATTGGAAAATTGTGATTTGTTCGAATGCATGAGGAATCTCCATTAATTTTATTTGCAATATTATATGTTGTTTATTATGGTTATATTTTTGCAGTGCAGTATTTAAGCATGAATACTCAGATTATAATATTGCTTAAAGATATGTAGTTAAATATTTTTAAGGATTGAATATGTTAAATATATGGAAGAACCACCCCAAAGGTTTACAAACTTTATTCTTTACTGAAATGTGGGAACGTTTTAGCTTTTATGGATTAAATGCTATACTAGTTCTATTTTTAACGACTAATGCAAAAATACCTCAAGAGCAAGCATTAATTATATTTGGTAGCTATGTAACATATGTATATTTATCAACAACATTGGCTGGTTTTTTAGCAGATAAATTTTATGGTCATATAAAAGTAGCATGGTTTGGTGGAGTAATGATTCTTATTGGACATTTAGCTATGGCAATGTCTGATTTATATTTTAATTGTTTATATTTAGGTATGGGATTTATTGCTACGGGTACTGGTTTATTAAAACCAAATGTATCAATTATGGTAGGTAAATTATACAATAACCAACCAGAGATGTTACGAGTACAAGGATTTAACCTTTATTATATGGGAATTAATATCGGTGCAATTATAGCTCCAATATTAGTAGGATTTACTGCTGAAAAAATTAATTGGCATCTTGGATTTGCTTTAGCTGCTGTAGGAATGGCATTAGGGCTTTGGACTTTTAAACGTGGAGAAAGTAACTTTCCAATATCTTGTAATGTACAAAATAAACAAATTACCCAATCTAAATTTGCATATATTCCATTTAACTATTGGATTTATTTTTTACTTACAATTATAGCCTGTTTATTTGCTAGTTTATTAGCACACCCGACTAGTTCAACTTTAATTTCTGGAATATGTTTATTAATTTTAGGTGGCTATATAATTTATTTGTGGCATAAATTACAAAGTAAAGAAAAACAACAAGTTCTTGTTATTTTAATTTTATCAATATTTTCTGTTAGCTATTGGACTTTATCTAATCAAACTATTTCTAGCTTACCTATATTTATTAATAATGTAGTTGATTTAAATTATTTTGGTTATAATATTCCTGCTTCTTCTATATCAAGTATATATTCATTACTTTTAGTAATTCTTGCACCGTTCGTCGCTATATTCTGGAATTTATTAAAAAAATTAAAAGTTGAACCTGGTTATGCAGGCAAATATACTATTGGATTAACAGTTGCTACATTAGCCTTTGTTTTCGTAATTATAGGAATTTATGAAGCAGAACATAGTGGTAAAATGAGTTTAATTTGGATAATCTTGTGTTATTTATTATTAGGCTTTGGTGAATTATGTATCTCTCCAAATGGATTAGCACTAGTTACAAAATACGCACCATACCGCCTTTCTGGTATAATGATGGGATTATGGTGGATGATTAATGCATTTGCAGGATTAACAGCTGGATTTCTCGCACAATTAATAGGTCTAGAAACCACACAAAATTTAACAACACAACAGCAGTTGGAACAATACCAAAATGGTTTTATTCAAGTAACAATTTTAGGCTGTGTTATTACAAGTATTTTATTTATAATTAGAAAAAGAATTGATAAACTAAAATTAGAAAAGGAGTGATAATATGATATTATTAGCGAATTATGAAGGTAGAAGTGGAACTGATTATGCTAGTGAATTATTAAACATTGGTGAAGATGGACTACGTTCTATTATTGAGGGAATAAAGATTGTTGAAAAAAATCATGATATTCATACTGTAGGTATAAGCTCATGGCCAAATATTTTAGGCGAATTACAACTAGATGCTTCCGTTATGGATGGCAATACGCGAAGAACTGGAGCAATTGGAGCCATACGTGGTTTTTTACATCCAGTTGAAATTGCTTATCAAGTTTTAACCAAGCTAGATCATGAAATTTTAGTTGGAGAAGGTGCCGAAAGATTTGCCAATGAAATTAATGCCATTAAAGCAAAAAATGAGACACAATTATCTTTAAATGCTTGGCATATACATTTAGATAAAGTGTTAAATTTACAGCAAAAGCAAGAGTTTCCTAATATAAGACTTCTAGATATAAATAATACAGCAATAGACCCTGAAAAAATGTTTGATACAACTGTTTATTTAAGTATAGATAAACAAAATAAAATCTCTTCAGCTACTAGTACTTCAGGATGGGCATGGAAATATCCAGGTCGCTTGGGTGATAGTCCAATCATAGGTGCAGGAAGCTATGCTGATAGCCGTTATGGTGCTTGTGCTTGTACTCATACAGGAGAAATGACAATTCGAGCAGGGACTGCTCGTAGTGTTGTATTATATTTAAAAATGGGTTTGACTATTGAAGATGCCGTTTATGAAGCAGCTAAAGATTTAGCTGAATTAGAAACTGGCTACTTAGCAGAGGTTACAATTCATGCCTTAGATAAAAAAGGTAATTATAAAGTAGTAGGTTTAAACTCTAGTGAAGAAATTAAATATGTAGTTTGGACTCCTGAATTAACTAACCCTCAAATTAAAAATGCAGAAATAATCAATATTTAGTATTCAATTACAAACATTTATAGGCATTTATATGAAAAAGATCTCAACAATTCATTTAATTTTAATCTCAATTGGT
>JBDLTW010000052.1:0-3772 GCA_039805605.1 Pseudomonadota bacterium | reverse complement strand
CTTTATCAAATTTATAAAATACTAATTTGGCATATAAAGATAAAGGTTGATTTATAGGTTGCAAGGTAATACTAGGACTCTCAAACGCTCCAAAACTGGTACTTGGGCCATTAAAATAAATGTAATTATTATTAGCAGAAATTGTATAAAAACCATAGATACTATTTAAATTAGTAAAATTACTTGTTATATCTATACAATTAATTGTATCATTAATAATTGGACAAGATTCAACTATTATTCTTTTTTGACTATAACCTGCAATAAACAAAGTATTATTGTTTATCGTCATTGAAGTTGTCAAATCATAAGTATTCGTGCTAATAGATGAATAATATTTCAAACTGCCATCGGGATTAATTGTATATTTTACAATCATATTTGACGAAGACACATAAGAATATAAAATATTATTCTTAATTGCCAGAGCATAAGATGGATGCATATCACTTAAGTTTGTGGGTGAATTAGCAATGTAACATTTTCCAAAAGTTCCGTTAATATGTGATACTCCACATGCATAAATACTATGATTGTCCATACCTGAAAGATTATTTATATAATATGCGGAAACGATAGAATTAACGATTAATGAAGATTCATAATCATTACCATTTATACTAAGTTTAGCCATCAACGTGCTATTACCAGTTGGTGCATTGCTAGTAATTGTTGAACTATCTTTATTAATTGATATAACGCTATTTTGACTACTTGTAATATTAGCATTTTGAGTATAATCTAATTTACTACCATCCGATAAAAGTTTATATACATGCAAAGACTCAGTAACTCCATAACCTAATTTTGTTGGAGCATCAATAGCAAGTCCTATAACTTCTGCATCAGTTACATTGATCTGAATTATATTAGATACAAGTTTGTTATAATTAATTTGTATCGCTATATTACCTTTAGTTAACCCAGTTATGGTTCCATCACTAGTGTTAATTATAATATTTTGATTAGAGGCACAACTAGTACCATTACATAGCAAGGTAACATTTGCAGGTAAATAATTATATGTTTTGGATTCTCCGTTATTAAACGTAACAACAGCATCTAATTTACTAGTTTCACCCATTGGAATATTAGTATTATCAACTACTAATTGAATATCAGTTACTTGCGCAGCTGTTGCCGTTAAAGTATATGTTGCAGTTTTACCATTGTAACTAGCTGTAATAGTTGCTGAACCTGCTGCATTAGCAGTTACTACACCATTTTTAACGCTAATAATAGCTGAATCACTTGATGTCCATGAAACACCATTGGTTAATGAAGCATTACTGCCATCAGAATAACTAGCAACTAAAGTTAAAGTTTCATTTAAGCCCTTAACTATAGTATTGCTTGGTGCACTAATTGCTACGCTTTCTAAAACCGCATCAGTAACATTAACTGTTGCTTTATTGCTTATACCAGCATAAGTTGCACTAATTTCTGTGCTACCAGTGTTAACACCAGTTACTTTACCGTTAACTACAGTTACATTGCTATTATTTGCACTCCAACTTGCATTAGTGGTTAAATCATGAGTTGATTTATCCGAATAAGTACCTGTTGCCGTTGCTTGAGTAGTTAAACCTTTAGCAATAGAAGTATTATTAATGCTTACGTTTAAAGCTTGTAAAGTTGCATCAGTTACGTTAATACCTGCTGAAGCAGTCACATTATTAGCACTTGCTGAAATTGTGGTGCTACCAGTGTCAATTGCATTAACTACCGCATTTTGCGTAGTAGTATTGTAAATTACTGTTGCTACACTATTACTTGCTGTTGCCCAAGTTGCTTGTTGAGTAATATTAAGTACTGTACCATCAGAGAATACCCCATATGCCAAATAACTAGCACTAGTTCCTTTAGGTAAGCTACTACCTGTTTGATTTAATACTATGGTTTTTAAAGTTGCATCGGTAACATCAAAAGCTAAATCATTTGAGGTAATTGTGGTTGTATTTAAAGCACGTTGTATTGCTGAGCTTGCACTAGCGTAACTAGCACTAATAGTTGCGTTACCAACTCCTGCACTTGATACGATATTATTAGTAGCATAATTAGATCCAAATTTTAAGATATTAGTTTGATTTGACAACCATGCCACATCGTGGCTAATATCAAATATTTGATTATCCGCAAATGTACCTACAGCAGTAATTGCTTCTTGATAACTATTAGGGATAATTGCTGTTGCTGCATTAATTGTTACGGAAGTTAAACTATCACTAATTGCTTTTAAACTTAATGAGTTGGAAGTAATACCTTGATAACTAGCAGTAATCGCAGTTGTACCAGCACTATAAGCATAAGGTACCGCTTGTCCTAAGCTAACACCATTGACAACTTGACCTGCTGATTCAATTTGAATAATTCCTGAGCTTTCAGAATTTAACGTTACCAAATTAGTAACATCTTTTTGCGAACCATCGCTATAAGTAGCAATTGCTTGATAACCAAATGAGAAACCTACGGGCATAACTCCAGCTTGTGAGTTAGTAGAGTAGTTGGCTTGTTTTAATGAGATTGATTGAATTGTTGCTGATGAAGAGTTATTTGAGCTTCCACCAGTACCATTATTACAAGCAACTAATGTACCCCCTGCTAAAATAAGCAAGTAACACAGTAGTTTATTGTTGTTCATAATTTGTATTCCCTATAGAAATTGAATATATATATTTACGTATTTAAGTTGTCGATTACAATTAAGTTTCAATAACTTAGGCAAATATTATAACATATTATTACAATAAGATAAAAATCAAGCCCAATTACATTTTTAATCAATACATTGTGTTGTATTTTTGCACCGTAAAATATAAATGTAAAACAGTGTGTTAAAATTAGTAAATAATTTAAATCAAAATAATGTATTGGAAATGCAATAAAAACATTGCATTATTGTTATTATTTGTTTTATAATATCGTTAAGACAAAAACAACTTCGTTAGTTTAACGAAAATTTATAATTAATCCTCTATCTACTAAGGAAACTATCATGAAAAACAAAGGTTTTACAATTATTGAATTAATGATTGCAGTTGCAATTATCGGTGTGTTAGCAGCTATTGCAGTACCTGCATATCAAAACTATGTAATTCGTGCTAAAGTTGCAGAAATGATTACTTTTGCTGAACAAGCTAAAGCTCCAGTTACTGAATATTATCAAACGCGTAATACATTACCTAGCTCAAACTCTCAAGCTGGTTTACCAGATACAATGACGGGTAGCAATGTTAGCGCATTATCAGTAGGTGCAAGTGGTGCAATTACAGTTACTCCAAATATTGCAGGTTTAGCGTCAACAGAAACATTAGTGTTTACGCCAACAGTTAGCTCTTCAGGTATTACTTGGAGCTGTACAGGTGGTGGTATGCAAAATACTTATCGTCCATCAAACTGTAAAGCATAATCAGTTAAATTATTACTCCCTAATTTAATCCTCACCTTCGGTGGGGATTTTTTATTATCCAACACGCCGTAAAACCTCCTCCTTCAGGGGGATATAAGGCGTTAAGCTAGCGTAGCTATTTTGGTGTTTTTTGTTGCTCAATATATTGACAAATAGAACGTCAACTAAATAAAATAGTTGGCTGTTGTCGCTTTGTGTGGAATAAAGCTTTAGCCTTGGTAAAACAAGATGATGAGAACTATCGCACCATGTTAGAAATAGCTAAAATGAATGGTGGCGATGGCGAAGGTATTAGCTCATTATTTAAATTCAATCCCTACAATCAACTATCTGCATTACTTACCACATGGAAACAACAGCCAG
>JBDLTW010000051.1:0-5259 GCA_039805605.1 Pseudomonadota bacterium | reverse complement strand
ATTTTTTTGATAAAATTGTTGTAATTGCCGCTGTTAATGTAGTTTTTCCATGATCAACGTGACCAATCGTTCCTACGTTTACATGCGGTTTCGTACGTTCAAATTTTTCTTTAGCCATTTTTTATTTACTCCAAATAGTGAGATAAAAATTTAACTTAATTAATCTAATTTATGGTGCCCAGGACCAGATTTGAACTGGCGACCTCTCCCTTACCAAGGGAGTGCTCTACCCCTGAGCCACCTGGGCAAACTTATTTCTTTTTAATAACAACTAACTGAATTGGAGCGGGAGAAGGGAATCGAACCCTCATCATAAGCTTGGAAGGCTTCTGCATTACCACTATGCTACTCCCGCAATACAGCAAGTTTTTATTCTGGCATGATTTTAATCTAATTTGCTTATTTTTGCAAGAACTTTTTGAAACTTTGTGCTATACGCTACATGGTGGAGAGGGCAGGATTCGAACCTGCGAAGGTAAAACCGCCGGATTTACAGTCCGGACCCGTTGGCCGCTTGGGTAACCTCTCCTTTGATGAGGTAGTCATTGTATCTAATTTAACCTCATTTAGTCAAGTAATATTTTATATTTTTCTTTAAAATAAATTATTATGACAAAATAAATCCATGCATAACAATAAACTAAATCAAAAAAAAATTAATACAAAAGCTTATTTTTTTCTTCTAACATACCAATTATTTTTATATTTATTGCTCATTAGTACTCTCACAATGTTTACATTTAGGGCAAATATACTGTGCTCCTTTTGTTTTAGTAGTATGTTGCATCATGAGAGGATACTGACATGCTGAACAATTTAACTGAATTGGTTCATATTTATAAATTGTTTTACATTCTGGATAGTTGTTACATGAATAAAACATGCCAAACCTGCCTTTACGTGGCATAATTTTACCCTTATTACACTCTGGACAATGTAATGCATGACTAGCTTCTGGTGCATCAATATTTTCTAAATGTTTACATTTAGGATAATTAGCACAAGAAATAAATTTACCATATTTGCCACTACGAATTAGTAATTTACCACCATCTTTAGGACAAACGCGGTCAGGTACTTCCTCTGGTGCTAATACCTCCTCACTACTGCCATCTTTACCTAATTTACGCATATACGAGCACTCTGGGTAGCCAGAACAACCAATAAAACGTCCATAACGCCCAAAGCGAGAAATTAAATGCTTTCCACAACTAGGGCAATTTTCTTCTAATACCTCACTCACTACATCTAGTTTAGAAATATTTTGTTTATCATTTATTGTAGCATCTAACTCTTGCCAAAAATGCTGTAACTCAGGTAGACGCAATTTACGACCAATTGCAATTTCATCTAGTGTATCTTCTAATTTTGCGGTAAACTCATAGTCAACATACTTGCTTAAATGTGTAGTTAAAAACTGATTAACAATTGTTCCAACTTCAGTAGGAATAAAACGTTTCTTATCCATTTGAACATATTCACGTTTTTTTAGCGTCAAAATTATACTAACTAAGGTACTTGGACGCCCAATACCTAACTCTTCTAAGGATTTAACTAAACTTGCCTCACTATAACGTGGTTTAGCTTCGGTCTGATGTTGACTAATGTCTAGCTCATTCACGGGAAGAAATTCTCCCTCTACTAAGTCTGGCAAATGTCTCTCTTGCTCATCACTAGGCAAATTATCTTCATTAGTTTCTTGATAAACTTTCATAAATCCATCAAAATTAATCATTACTCCATTAGCACGAAAAATAGCTGATGCCAATTTTAAATTAATTGCCGTGGTATCTAAGATAGCTGGACTAATTTGACAAGCTAAAGTTCGACGCCAAATTAGCTCATATAGTTTAAACTGATCTGCAGTTAAATATGGTTTAACGAACTCTGGAGTCCGGAGAATAGACGTAGGACGAATAGCCTCATGTGCCTCCTGAGCATTCTTTGCCTTACTTGTATAAGTATTGGGTTTGGCAGGTAGATAATTGTCTGTAAAGTTGTTACTAATATACTCACGAATTTCTTCAATTGCTACACTAGATAATTGCACCGAATCAGTTCGCATATAGGTAATTAAACCAACCATCTCATGATTTAATTCAACACCCTCATACAGAGTTTGAGCAATTTTCATTGTCTTATCAGTAGCAAAACCAAGTTGTCGCGATGCGTCAATTTGTAAACTGGAAGTAATAAATGGAGCACTAGGATTTTTCTTTTTCTGTTTTTTAGTAATTTTTAAAACTTCCGTTTGTTTTATATTTACTAAATCAGCTAAAATTTCTTCTGCTTGATTTTTTAGCTTAATAGTTTTGGTTTCAATCTTTTGTCCTGCATATTCTATTAATTTTGCTGAAAATTTCTGTTGCTGTTTTTGCGTAAATAAATGTACTGCAAAATAGTCTTCAGGAATAAATTGCTGAATTTCAGCTTCTCGTTCGCAAATTAAACGTAATGCGGGAGATTGTACTCTTCCTGCCGATAATCCTGGTTTTATTTTGCGCCATAATAATGGAGATACATTAAAGCCAATTAAATAATCTAGTGTTAATCTTGATAATTGAGCATCAACTAAATTAACATCAATCTGGCGTGGTTTTTGTATAGCCTCTAAAATTGCTGGTTTAGTAATTTCATTAAATGTTACACGCGCAACAGTTTTGTTAGCTAATAAACCATGTTGTTGCAGAATTTGTTGAATATGCCAAGCAATTGCTTCTCCCTCACGATCTTGATCACTAGCTAAAAAAATTGTATCCGCTTGTTTAGCTGCCTTAATAATTTCATCTACATGAACTTTATTTTTGGCAATTAGCTGAAAATTTGGCGCAAAATTATTATCAACATCAATTGAACCATTTTTTTTAGGTAAATCTCGCACATGGCCAAAGGATGCTAAGACTTTAAATTCATACGCTAGATATTTGCTAATTGTTTTAGCTTTTGCTGGAGATTCTACAATCAATAATTTATTTGCCATAGTTTAATAACCTTATGTATATTTATTTTTTAATCAATTAAATTATCCACTACTTTAAATTTAGTGAATACCATTCCAAAAAGGGTAGATTAGCCAGTACTTCGCTGATAATAACCACCTCCACAGTTAATTATTTGTCCAGAAAGCTCTAATTCTAATAATTGCCCACATAAATCACTAAAATCAATTTCTAATTTAGTACATAATATATCTAAACTCATTGGTTCATAACCTAATAGTTTAAGCACAGGGTGATCAGAATACTTAGTTACATCAACTAAGTTCGAAGTATTTGTTAAAGACTTACTAAACCACTTTAACTCTTCAAAAATATCATTACTTACCTCAACCAATTTAGCTCCTTGTTTAATCAATTTATGACAACCTCGTGCCATGGGGTTATGAATTGAGCCTGGTATTGCTAATACTTCACGCCCCATTTCTAGAGCTAAATTAGCGCTAATCATCGAACCACCATCAATTGCCGATTCAACTACTAAACAGGCACTACTCAATCCTACAATAACTCTATTTCGCCGTGGAAAATTTTGCATATGTGCAGGAGTTCCTAAATTAAACTCACTAATAATTAAACCTTCCCCACTACGCAAACGTTGAAATAAATCACGATTTGAAGCTGGGTAAACCAAATCAATTCCTGTACCAATTACACCTATGGTGCTACCACCATTTATGGATAATAAAGCGCCTTCATGGGCTAGGCGATCAATACCTGCGGCTAATCCACTAACAATACATACACCTGATTGGGCTAAGTTTTGCGCAAATTGCAAGGCATTATCTCGCCCTTGTATGGTTGGATGGCGAGTTCCTACTATCGCAATTTTAGGTCGTTTTAATAAATTTAAATTGCCTTCAGCGAATAAAATTAATGGTGGATTACTAATCTGTGCCAATTCTAGTGGATATAAATCATCTTCAAGAGTTAGAATTCGGCGTTGGGTAGAGTTTTGCTGTTGCCAAGCCAATGCCCGCTCAATTTCATTATTAACTTGATCGCTTAAAATATTTTGTGCCACAACTAAACTTACTACCTGAACTAAATTAGTTATATCTTGATTAAATACCTGCTCAATTCCACCAAAATAATTAATTAGCTTCAAGGCCGTTGCAGGACCAACCCCATTGCTAAACGCCAGTTTAATCCATAACCGTTGCCGTACTTGATTTAAATCCATAAACAATCTTATTCCTGACTTTGAAAACTTGAAAATAACCTAATTGGATGACTAGAATCAGTTACTAAAGCAAAGGATACCCGAGGATAAACTTTATAGACCATTATTTCACCAATAATTTGTTTAGGTAAGGCTAAATATTGCGGTTTGTCAGCTTTAGAATTTGGATCTAATGCTACTCTTGAACTATACACATCAAAAACCGAGCCAACATCTACACCATCATTACTGCCTAAATTAAGAGCCACACTATTTGCTTCTGCAGTTGAAGTTAAGGCATCATATAGACCAATTATTTTACCCTGTAAAAAAGGCTTAGCTTTATGAGGTGCAATTTTAGGAACATCATTAACTGGCAATAATAGCACTCGATCTAATGGGGCAATAGGTCGCACTGCAGAATTTATCCGCAGTGTAATTAATTCACCCAATTGCTCAACAATAGCAGATCCATTCCAATAAACTTCAGTAGCTAATTGTTGTTTGCTATCAGGATCAGTTAAAATCCGAAATGGACTAATTATCGCAACTTCACTACCTATTTGCACATTAGTTAAGCCTTTTACATAGATTAAATCACCCATTGAATATAAACTTTGCCCAACTTCTCCACCTGATACAATATAAGGTAACTTGTTTAAATTTTGTGACTCTTCTAAGACCAAAGGCTGCATTAATAAATTATTTAATTTATCTGCAGATATAGTAGGTAAAAATTGTTCTCCTGTGGTTTTTATCATAGGCGTTAGTTTAATATACTTAGTTGAAGAATTTGAATTATTTACAACTTGACGACTAAGTAATAATAATTTGATCCCATTCCGAGATAATAATTGCAATGAGTCACCACTTTTGAGTTCAATTTCAGACCAAGTTTGTTTACCCATTAACTGTGGAAAATCACTTATTTTATTCACATATAACTGAGCTATTTTTAAACTAGTATCATTAGCTTTAACCACATAACTTTGCGGTGCATCAATTTTTATCAACTCACTAGCAATACCTTCATTTTTTATCTGAACACTAGCATTAGGTGCCTTATCACTAAATGAAATTGATGTAATTTGAGCCAGTACT
>JBDLTW010000050.1:0-2800 GCA_039805605.1 Pseudomonadota bacterium | reverse complement strand
AACTAGATATGGAATGTTGAACTAGGAATCCTCGCCCTTTAGGGCGGGGAGGATGTCAAGCCTATGTATCAGTGAAGCACTCAACATAAAAAACATGAGTAAATCAACCAAATATACTGTTGCTAAACATAATAAAATGGTAAAACAAAAAGTATAGTTAAATAAATCTTAGATCAAGGTTGGGAAATATTTAAAAATTTCTAGCCGATAAGCTCAAATATAATTACGACAGAATTAATTGAAGCCAATCCACAATATACCTCTCATAATGTTCAAATTGTGGACACACATGCAAATAATCGCAAAAAACAAGCAAATTTTAAATGTGTAAAGTATGGACTATCAATGAATGCAGAGCTAAATGCAAGTATCGAGTATAAATATAAAAGCGGTAGGACTTACCGTTTTAGTCTGTGAAGTAGATGGAATGCCGGGCATTTAAAACGCTACCCTGAAATAGGAACCCCCCGAATTAGCTAAACCAAAACATGTACTTGGTTTAGTAAGCTATGAATTCTCGCCTTTTAGGGGGAGAATTTAAGCAAAGTAGAAGCAATTGAGAAAATGTAGGCAAATAGCGCTACAGTGGTTAGTGCTGATGAGGCATTCAAAATCCTCACTCTTCAGTGTGAAGAGTATGTTGTAGTTTTTATTAAGAAAGTTAGTTAAAATGACATTAAATTTATCCGATCCTAGACGTTATAGTAAGATTTATCCTGAAGGTAATTTGTTAATTAACCAAGCTTTAGAAGACTTAAAACTAAAGAATGATAATCAATTAATGGTGGCATTAATTAGCGATTTACTAAAGCAACAACAAGACCAGTTATTAAGTGTAGCATATAATTTATCACCTAACCAAGATTGTGCTAATTACATTTGGCAGAGTTTACATCGTGCGCTAAACCCCATCGAAATTACTATGAAATCGCAACTACTTGCCTTACCAGTAGTTATAGTAATAGGAAGTAAACAGCAAATACAATTAAATCCAGTGATTGATTTATCTATATTACAACAACTTTTTAGTGCATCAAATTTTGCACAATTATCTTTTAGCCCTCAATTATTTAGTCCCGAGCAAATAGCTAAATTTACTCCATCACAGTTGTGGAACTGGAGTAATCAAGCTCAACTAGAAAATCAGCAACTACCATGGAATAATTTAACTAGCTTACCTATAATAAACTTAGGTGAAGGGGTACATTTACGCTTTATTTTAGGTAGTTGTTTAGTGACACAAGAAGAAGGACTGAGTATATTAAGTAGTTATTTTGAGCAAATTAGTTTGCAATTAATGCAACAGTTAAATCAAAGTTTAGCTACGGATAATGCCACTATCTTTTCATTACCATTTGCACCATGTGCTTTAAGTTTAGCATTAGTTACTGGCGAGTGTTATCGCCAAGAGATTGCTATTTCAGTTGCCCTGAGCAATAATATTCGTCAATTACGCTTGATGGGTAAAAATCCATATTTAAAATTATCAAGTCAAAAAAATAATATTCAAATTGAATTATGGGAAAATAGTGGTGATAAGGCTATTGAAATTTTATTATGGCACTTACATCCGAGTGATGATTTTAAGCGTATTTGTGAAATATTAGCTAAATTATTTGCTGATATGCAATTAACTAGAATTGAATATTATTTTGAACACGAGCACAATTATGAAAACTAATTTAATTGATCAAATTAATGCACTACTTCCGCAAACTCAATGTACCCGTTGTAGTTATCCATCATGTCTACAATACGCTCAAGCAATTGCTGAAAATAAGGCGGAAATTAATCAATGTCCACCAGGTGGAGATGAAGGGATTAAGCAATTAGCGCATTTATTAAATAAACCAATTACTCCTTTGAATCCTCTTTATGGAGAGATTAAGCCACGTCAATTAGCATTAATTGATGAAGATGTGTGTATTGGTTGTACTTTATGTATTAAAGCATGTCCAGTAGATGCAATTATTGGTGCTAATAAGATGATGCACACCGTAATTAGTCAAGAGTGTACAGGTTGTGATTTATGCATTCCAGTTTGTCCCGTTGATTGTATTTCAATGATTGATGATCCTAATCAATATTGGGATAATGAGCGTCGACAATTAGCTAAACAACGTTTTGAAGCTCACCAACAACGTCGAATTACTGAACAAAATCAACGTGAAGCTCGATTAGCTCAACAAGCAGAATTATTGAAACGTTTAAATTCACCAGCTGAAGTTGCAGGTAACGTAACGCCACAAACAACATCTAGTGATTTAATTCAGCAAATTATGCAAAATGCTAAAAATAAATTAATTACCTGAACATTTGCCCACCATGCTGTAAAAGCTCCCCTTCAAAAGAGGGGAGGATATAATGCGTTAAGCTAACGTATGTTTGACATCCTCCCCGCCCTAAAGGGCGAGGATTCCTAGTTCAAAGTTCCATATCTAGTTGATTGTATTACTACATTCAACCCCGATAGAGGAAACTCCCTAGGCGTTAATTCCCGCTAGTCCAGCGGTATGTATATTTATGGCTGCATTTATATCACGGTCATGTGTTGAACCGCAATTACAAGTCCATTTCCTAATATGTAACGGTTTTTTACCTGTTACAGTGCCACAGTTAGAGCAAATCTGACTGCTTGGATACCAAGGCGATATTTTGGCTATGATTCGACCATACCAATTGGCTTTATACTCTAATTGGCGGGTAAATTCACTCCAACTTGCATCGGATATTGCTTTAGATAGTTTACGGTTACCAAGCATACCTGCAACGTTTAAATCCTCAAGACTAATCACTTGGT
>JBDLTW010000049.1:0-7659 GCA_039805605.1 Pseudomonadota bacterium | reverse complement strand
ATATTCAGGAATATCATAACTAATTTCACTTAATGGATATTTGCTAACTAAGGCAACTCCATTATAAGTTTTTTGTCCATTATAAGCATAATAATAACCAAGTTCAGCAAATTGATCAAGTATGGTTAAATTATGCTCATTGGCTAACTTTAATTCTTGTAGAGCTAAAATATCACAATCGTTGTTAACTAACCAATTTAAAACCTGTGGTAATCTTACTTTTAAAGAATTTACGTTCCAAGTAGCAATTTTCATTTTCATAATTTCTTAAGTACTAATTTATCAAAATTAGGTGATTTTATATTTTGGTTAGACCTAGTTAAAAATTATTTAAAGAGCATCTAACCACCTTACTAATTAACAATCTACTGATTAATCAGGATAGAAGCTATCTAGAGTTTCTTTCTTAGTTTGCTTAGTTTTAGTTGTGTGTAGATAATTATTAATTAGTATTAATAGCTGTTCCCATTGTTTAAAATCAGATTGATGATAATCATAACATGCACTTTCCAAATCATTAAGGACTTGAGCTAGTTCTTTAGCTAATTTTAGTTGAGTAACAACTTCATTAAGTGAATGAAATCTACAAGCACTAAGTAAATTAAACCACTCTAATACAGTTGAATAGGTTAATTTTAGTTGTTGTTGAGCACAAGCATATTTTAATTGTTCAGAGATTTGCGCCAAAGTTTTATTAGTTGTTACTTGAGTGCTCTGATATGATTTTATGACTTCTGGTTCTAATCGGTTACGTCGATAACCATTCCACACGCACCAAGCTACTAGCAAGGTTGCAATAATAAAACATGCTAATAAAATAACTAGATATGGCCACTTCTGTGATAAATCGGTTAATTGTGGTGTGCTAGATAATTCAGATTCAACTAGATTTTTTTTTGTCGATGTAACTGTATTAGTATTACTAATATGTAAAATTTTGCTTGGAATTATTAATTGCTCAGTTTGCTTAGTAGTGGTATTCCACCATTTAATTATTTGCTGAGGAATCTGTATAGTACCTGCTTGAGTAGGAATGTAAACTACTTTAAAGCTTTTAAGTCCTTGTAATTTAGTTCCGCTAAGAACCTCAGAACTATTAGCTTTATCAGGATAAACATTAACTCCTGTAGGAGTGGTGAATTTTAATTCAGGCAGACGTGAGGCTTCACTATCCATAGCTAGGAGAGTTATATTCCGTGTAATTGCTTGACCAATTTGCACTGACTCATTGTTAATTGACCAACTTTCAATGAAATGTAGTTTACTTGCAGCTAACCAATTTGCTTGAGTAAATCCTTCTGGAATAGGTTTTACAGTTAATTGTAATGGTTTAGAGTTAACACTAAATGGTTGTTGTGGAGCAAAAGTAAATCCATTGCCATTAGCATCTTGCATTACACCACTAATTTTTAATGGTGGTAAATCTATAGTACCTGAATCATTAGGAATTAATAAAAATTTTTGTTCTAATACCATATAAGGTTGGTGATTATATTCTGTTTGGTATTGCACAGGTTTATCACTACTTGGCTTCATTTGTAAATTAGCTATATTTAAATTATCCATGGTTAAATTAGCTAAATTAACTCGAAAATATAATTTCATAGTTAAAATCACAGGAACATGTGGATAAGTTATATTAGTATTTAAAGTGCTATTTAAAAATATTTCATTTTGTGAATCCGTAGCTACACTGTTAGGTGAACTTGAAGTAGAGCTACTTTTTGTTACGGTTATTGCAATAGGTGCGGTAGTGTCATTAGCTATTTTTAGCGATGGAATTAATAATTTACCTATATGTTTTGGTAGCAGAGTTATAGCATAACTCGCTTGAGACGTTATTTTTCCATTAATGATAGATGTTTGAGAATTAGAGCTAGTTCCATAAATATCAAAATCGGTTTTTAATGGCGCTAAATCAGGTTGACTATTATTGTCTGGTAAATTAATAGTTAAAACCAAGCTTTGCCCAATTTCCAGTTGATTATGATTGACCTTGGCAGAAATTTGTGCTAATGCAAATCCAATATAAAATAAATATAATCCAATTATATAGTATAGTTTTTTCATAATTAGTTAATTTCCTCCCTGTTGTTGCCGTTGATAATCTCGGGCAAATTTATTCCGCAATAGTCCACCTGGATCATCAGGAACTTGAGCTAAAGCACCTTCTAACTGTTGCTGTAATTCTTGATTAGATAATTTTGTATCTATTGATTTAGCTAATTGTTTATCCTGTTGTTGTTTATCCTGCTGTTGTTTATCCTGTTGTTGTTTATCCTGTTGTTGTTTATCCTGTTGTTGTTTATCCTGTTGTTGTTTATCCTGTTGTTGTTTATCCTGCTGTTGTTTATCCTGCTGTTGTTTATCCTGCTGTTGTTTATCCTGTTGTTGTTTATCTTGTTGTTGTTTATCTTGCTGTTGTTTATCTTGCTGTTGTTTATCCTGTTGTTGTTTATCCTGTTGTTGTTTATCCTGTTGTTGTTTATCCTGTTGTTGTTTATCTTGCTGTTGTTTATCCTGCTGTTGTTTATCCTGTTGTTGTTTTAATAACTTCTCAACTAATTCTAAATTATACTTAGCTTGGGGGAAGTTGGTCTGTAATTTTAAAGCTTGTTTATAAGCTTTAATTGCATCTGGGTAACGCTGTAATTGTGCTAAAGAATTTCCTTGATTATACCAACCATTAGCAGTTTTATCTTGGGCAAACAAGTCGTAAGATTGTTGGTATTGTTTATTACGATAATAGGCGGTAGCTTTCCATTGTGGATCACTAAATAGATTAATAGCTTGTTCTGGTTTATTTTGTTCTAATAAATGCTTAGCTTGTTGATTATGATTATACCATAAATCATTCCAGCTTATCCCCCAAGCTAATTGAGGATTGCATACTAGATAAGCTAACATTAAACGAGACATGAGTTTTAACATAATTTTTCTATCCATCCCTTACGCGCTAATAAACTAGCTAAAATAATTGCTAACCAAATAAAGTAATAACCTTGATCTTGCCATAAATCATCAGCAGTCATTTGTTGAGTATTAAGTTTATGTGGATTATTCGAGGTATTTTGTGCCAATAGTTGTGTCACATCACTATTATCATTAGCAAAATTTATATAAATACCATTTCCTAACTGACTTAATTGTTGTAAACCTTGTTCATTAATCGGATTCATAATATTATCCTTATGAGCAATAGCTAAAATAGACAGTGAAAAACCTTGCCTAGTTAGTTCTGGTATATATTTAAGTGCTTCTGGATCTGGGGAACTAGCAGTAACTAGAATAATTTCTCCACTATTAACACCTGCTTGATTGAATAGTTGTACAGCTTTTTTTAATCCTGTTAAAATATTACTCCCTTGAACTGGAACAATATTGCTATCTAAAATTGGTACCATACTTGCAATCGTATTGCTGTCATTGGTTAATGGTGATACCACAAAAGCACTGCTGGTAAAAACTACCATCCCAGTTTGACCTTCTTTAATTGCACGTAATAAATCTAAAACTTTATATTTAGCACGATCCAAGCGAGATGGCTGAAGATCAGTTACATCCATATTATTTGATACATCTAAAACAATGATCCGAGCTTGTTGTTTTTGATAAAGATTAGCTGCGTACTTAGACCAACTAGGACCAGCTAAACCAATAATTAGTAAAAAACTACTCAAGCTAATAATTATCCCATACCACCAATCAGGCTTCGAATTATGTTGTTGACTAAGCACATGTGGCAATAAATGCGCATCGCAATATTCACTCCAATGGCTTTTAGCAATATAATTGTGTTTATAGCCATAGTATAATAATCCTAACCATGGAAGCAACATTAACAACCACCATGGGCGAATAAAATGTATTGTATTTAGCATCATTAATTTTCCTCAACTCGAATATAGATTAATAAGCACAAAATTAACAGCATAGCCAAAGCTAATGTCCATGGATATAATGGTTTAATTGGGCGAATTATCATCTGATCGGCTTTAACTGGTTCTAATTGGTTAATTTGTGCATAAATATTGGCTAATGAGGCACCATCTTCGGCACGAAAAAATTTTCCACCAGTTAACATGGCTATTTGCTTAAGGCTATTTATATCTAGATCACTGGATGGATTAACTACTTGAGAACCAAATAATCCTGGTATTACTAGTTGTTGTGCACCTAAACCAATTGTATAAATTTTTACTTTAGCCTGTGCTGCGAGTTTAGCTGCTGCTATAGGATCTAAAACTCCTGCGTTGTTACCTCCATCAGTTAATAAAACCAGTGCTTTACTATCTGCTGGATAATTTAATAATTGTTTAACCGCTAAACCAATTGCATCACCAATTGCCGTTTGTGGTCCAGCAATCCCCAAACTTGCATCATTAAGCATTTGGTTAACCGTTTTACGATCAAAAGTTAAAGGAGTTTGTAAATATGGTCGACTGCCAAATAGAATTAAACCTAATTTGTCACCATTACGCTGTTGAATAAATTGTCCTGCAATATCTTTAACTACATCAATACGACTTAAGGTTTGATTTCCAACTTGCATATCTGGAGTTTGCATACTTCCAGATAAATCAATAGCTAACATTAAATCTCGTCCTGTTTGAGGCATAGTTAATGGTTTACCTAGCCACTCAATTCCCATACCTGAAACAATGATCAACATAAAAATGCTAGTTACTAAAATTTTTTTAATTACTTTATTTTGTCGCCCTAATCCTTCACCATGGTTAAATGATTGCTGTAATTGATTAAAAAATGGTACTTTAAGGGCACTTAGACGATTTTCTTGTGCTTTTGGGAGTAAATAATAAATGATAATAGGTAAAATTATAGCTAAGGCTACCCATGGATAAGCAACTTGTATCATATAACACTCCTAATCCATTTTCGTATTAAAAGAAAAAACTCCTCATTTGCAACTAATGGTTTATTCTGATAAACATCTAATAAAATTTTGCCAACCCCAAGAGTAAATTCTTGAGTTTTCCCCGTGCGGTCTAAAAATTCTAGCCATGCTTGACCATACAAATTTTGTGGTGTTTCATTTGCAAATTTACTACGTGCTATCTGTTTAAGTAATATAGATATTTTACTTAAAATAGTTGTATCTTGTGGGTTGGCAACTAATTGCTGTTCAATTTGAGTAACTAAGCTCAAAAGATTGTTTTGATATTGGCGGTGTTTTACTAAACGATAATAATAATATCCTCCAATTAAGATGGCTAAGATTAAGATAGTAATTATTCCATACCAACCATAAGCTAATGGAAAAATTGACACAGGTTGAGGTAGTTGAATATCTTTTAAGTCAGCTAACGGATTATTTTGCATAACTTAATTTACTCCTTGCTGTAATTTAAGTAATAAATCATCATTCGTCGCTATATTAAGGTAGTGCATGTGTTGTTGTTTAGATAATGAAGCTAATGCTTGTTGGCGATTTAGATGAATTTGTGCATATTGTTGTTGAATTTGCCGATTAACATTTAACTTTAAAAAACGTTGAGCTAAACGATCGCTAAAATTTACTTGATTAAAATTGGGCAATTGAGCCTCTAATGGGTCATAAATCAGTAAATTAATTACTTGCGCTTGATGTGACAAGTAACTAATCTGCTGAGTAATTATTGGATCTAGTTGATTAAAGTCGCTTATGATAATTACAATACTACCAGAACTTATTTGAGGAAGTAAAAAACCTAAACTAGCAGTTAATCCACCATGTGGATAATTATAGTCTGTTGAGGTAAGTCCATGAAATAGTTCGAGCAAAGCTTGACGACTACGGCGTGGTTTTACATAATGTAAATGCGTATCATTAAAAATAATTCCACCAACTTGTTGTTGGTAATTTAATGCTGACCAGCCTAATAGTGCGCCTAAACGAGCCGCAATAACATTTTTAAACGCAACTCGTGTAGCAAATTGCATTGAAAGCGATTGATCAATAACTAAATAAATTGCACGCTCTCGTTCTTCATGGTAAACTTTAGTGTAAATTTTGCCACTTCGTGCACTAAGAGGCCAGTGAATTAAACGAATATCATCGCCAAACTGATAACGTCTAACTTCGGCAAAATCCATTCCTCGACCACGTAAATGAGAACGCATATTGCCACTATTAGCCGAACTAACTTGGCTTGGTTTAAACCAGTCGAGCTGTTCAGCATAGTGACGATAAGCTAATAATTCTTCTAATTGTGGAATAATTCCTTGTGTCATTATGCTACCTCGTCATGGTTACGGAATTGGAACCAAATCTAACAAACGGTCAATTACTTTATCACTATTAACCCGTTCTACCTCAGCCTCAAAGCTTAATAATACTCGATGACGTAATACTTCATGTAATAAAGCATGAATATCGCTAGGAATTACATAATCGCGTCCAGATAACCAAGCATAAGCACGTGCTCCACGTTCTAAAGCAATTGTTGCACGCGGACTAGCACCAAAACGTATCCATTTAGCTAATTGTGCATCATATTTATGAGCTTGACGAGTTGCGATAATTAATTGAATAATGTATTCTTCTAATGCTTCACTTAGATGAACTTGATTTAATTGTTGTTGAGCCGCAAAAATTGTCGCTTGAGTTAGGCGTGGTGGGGTTGAGTTACTTGAATTATCTGAGTTATCACGATTTAGAGCTAAAATTTGTGCTTCAGCTTGTGCATCTGGATAATCAATTTTAACATAAAACATGAAGCGATCTAGTTGAGCTTCAGGTAAAGGGTATGTTCCTTCTTGTTCTAATGGATTTTGGGTTGCCATAACTAAAAATAACTTAGGTAATGGATAAGTAGTCTTACCTATAGTTATTTGGCGTTCGCCCATCGCTTCTAATAGTGCAGATTGTACTTTAGCAGGAGCTCGATTAATTTCATCAGCTAGAAGGAAGTTATGGAATAATGGTCCTGCTTGAAATTTAAATGACTGTTGTTCAGGAATATAAATATCTGTACCAGTCAGATCAGCTGGTAATAAATCTGGAGTAAATTGAATTCGGTGATAATCACATTCAATACAACTAGCCAATGTTTTAATTGCGGTAGTTTTAGCTAAACCTGGCGCACCCTCAACTAATAGATGTCCAGAAGATAGTAATGCAACTAGTAAACGTTTAGTTAAATCTTGTTGACCAATAATTTTACTATCTAGATATTCCAACAACTGATTAAATTGAGCATATTCAGTCATAATTTTTCCTTTTCATAAATTATTGACATTTTCCTCACCATAAAGGTGAGGATGCATTATTTAAAAAAATTGAGCATTAACTTAGATTACTCGTCAGCAAAATGCTTTTGCAATTTTTCACGTCGTTCCTGTGCTTCAATACTTAAAGTTGCTGTTGGTCGAGCTAGTAAGCGTCTAACACCAATTGGTTCACCTGTATCTTCGCAATAACCATATTCTTTATTGTCAATTAACTCTAATGTCGAACGAATTTTCTGTAATAATTTACGTTCACGATCGCGTGTGCGTAATTCTAAAGCATATTCTTCTTCAATAGTTGCTCGATCCGAAGGGTCGGCAATATAGTTGGTATCTTGTTCTTGAAAAGCTTGAGTGGTTTTTTTAGCATTAGCTACCATTTCCGCCTCTAATTTTAATAAGCGATTGCGAAAAAATGCTAATTGAACATCA